>NZ_JBEAFN010000066.1:0-66039 GCF_040061795.1 Klebsiella sp. GN_Kp190 | reverse complement strand
GCACGACCTTGCCAAGGTCGGGGTCGCGAGTTCGAGTCTCGTTTCCCGCTCCAAATTTCTTCTCATACCCAGTTTATCCACAGCGCAAGCACGCGCCGGTGATGATTTTCGCGCGGTCCTGAAAATACTGTGAACAGAGTTATCCACAGGTTAACCTTTCGTCCTCTCTCAGAAAATTACTTCACTATGTAAATAGTATTCTTATATCTAATTGAAATGTAACAGTTAAATTTCATTTCAAAGTGTTAATCCGATCACTTGACGAACGTCTGCCCCTTGAAACGCAATGTGTTTTTATTTTTATTCACACCCTGTGAATGAATCAGGCGTCGCGCGGTAGCCCTTTTTCAACCACCCTGACCAGACGCAGCTTTTTGGGTAACTGCACCTCAACCACATTGGCATTTCTCTTTTCAATTTGCTGCGCCATCGCCCACTCGATATGTTCGTCGAGAAGCGGGTGCTCACCCCTGCGGCTTTCCAGCGCCTTCAGGTTCGCTTCATCCCAGGGCGCATTGCCCAACGCGACGGCGATATTACGCAGCCAGCGCAGATGACCAATACGGCGAATGGCCGAACCTTCCGTCACTTTTAAAAACCAGGGTTCGCTCCAGGCGAACAGCTCAATAAGCGCCGGGGCGTGTAGCGCCTTGCGCGGGCTGAAATCCTCTTCATCGGTGAGCTGCGCGAAGCGGTTCCACGGGCAAATCAGCTGGCAGTCATCGCAGCCGTATATGCGGTTGCCGATCAGCGGACGAAACTCTTCCGGAATAGCGCCTTCCAGTTCGATAGTCAGATAGGAAATACAGCGCCGGGCATCGACGGTATAGGGCTCGACGATGGCGCCGGTTGGGCAGATGGTCATGCAGGCAACGCAGCGGCCGCACTCTTCCTTGACGGGCTGGTCAATGGGAAGAGGGAGATCGATAAGCAATTCACCGAGGAAAAAGAACGAGCCGGCATCGCGGCTAAGGATGAGCGAGTGCTTACCTGTCCATCCCAGCCCCGCTTTTTCGGCTAAAGGGCGTTCAAGAATCGGCGCGGAATCGACAAAAGGTCTAAAATTGAGCGAAGCACACTGTCCCTGAATCATCTCACCTAATTTTTTCAGGCGATGACGTAATAGCTTGTGATAGTCCCGTCCGAGGGCGTAACGGCTAACGTAACCCACGGCGGGGTCTTTCAGGGTACGGGCGAAAGCGGCATTAGCGGGCAGATAGTTCATTCTCACGCTAATTACGCGCAGGGTACCGGGCTGGAGCTCATGGGGGCGCGCGCGCATCATGCCATGACGCGCCATCCACGCCATTTCGCCGTGGTATTGTTTATCCAGCCACGCCTGCAGTTTAGGTTCGCTGGCGCTGAGATCGGTATCGGTAATACCGACCTGCTGGAACCCCAACTCTGTGCCCCATTGTTTGATTTGCTGCGCTAACTGATTGAGATCGAGGGGCTGTGACATGATGGACCATACGATGACGAAAAACACCGGGAGTATACCACATATCATCTGGTCGGCGGAGGCGCTACGACGAGCGGAAAAAGAGGCGGCGGATGCCCTTGGGCTGACGTTGTATGAATTGATGCGTCGTGCGGGCGAAGCGGCTTTTGAGCTTGCGCGCGTCCAGTATCCTGAAAGCCAGCACTGGCTGATTCTCTGCGGCCACGGTAATAACGGCGGCGACGGCTACGTGGTGGCTCGCCTGGCACAGTCGCGAGGCATTCAGGTCACGCTGCTGGCGCTGGAGAGCGAGAAACCGCTGCCGGAAGAGGCCAGCCTCGCGCGTGAGGAGTGGCTCAACGCCGGCGGCACGATTCATGCCGCCAGCATCCCCTGGCCGGAAGATATCACGCTGATTATTGACGGCCTGCTCGGTACCGGGTTACAGAGCGCGCCCCGGGAAAACGTTGCGGCGCTGATCGCGCGGGCAAACGCCCATCCGGCTGCGGTTGTGGCGCTGGATATCCCCTCCGGCCTGAATGCGCAAACGGGGACGACGCCGGGCGCGGTTATCCATGCCGCTCATACCATCACCTTTATCGCGCTTAAGCCGGGGCTGCTGACCGGAAAAGCCCGCGATGTCGTTGGCCGTTTGCATCACCACGCCCTGGGGCTTGAGGGTTGGCTGGCAGGCCAAACGACGGCGCTCAGTCGCTTCGATGCCTCGCAGCTCCCCGGCTGGCTGCCGCCGCGGCGTCCAACCTCGCACAAAGGCGACCACGGTAAGCTGGTGATTATTGGCGGCGAACCGGGGACGGCGGGCGCCATACGAATGAGCGGTGAAGCGGCGCTGCGCGCGGGCGCCGGGCTGGTGCGAGTACTGACTCACCGGGACAACATTGCCCCCATTCTGACCGCCAGGCCGGAGCTGATGGTCCATGAGCTGACGTCCCGTTCTCTCGAAGAGAGTCTGCACTGGGCGGATGTCATTGCGATTGGGCCGGGTCTGGGGCAGGGCGAGTGGGGTAAAAATGCGCTACGCCAGGCGGAGAATTTTCGCAAACCAATGGTCTGGGATGCGGATGCGCTGAACCTGCTGGCAATCAATCCCGATAAACGTCACAATCGCGTGCTGACGCCGCATCCCGGCGAAGCCGCCCGCCTGCTGAACGTGAGTGTGGCAGAAATTGAAAGCGATCGCTTACATTCTGCACAACGTCTGGTAAAACGTTATGGTGGCATCGTGGTGCTGAAAGGTGCAGGTACGATCGTGGCGAGCGAAACGGGCGAAATGGCTATTATCGACGCCGGTAACGCTGGGATGGCCAGCGGCGGGATGGGCGATGTGCTGACCGGTATTATCACTGCGTTGTTAGGCCAGCGCCTGACGCCGTATGATGCTGCCTGCGCCGGATGCGTTGCTCATGGCGAAGCCGCCGATCGGCTGGCGGCGAGACACGGCACCCGCGGAATGCTGGCGACCGATCTTTTTTTCACGCTCAGGCGTGTTGTTAACCCGGATGTGATTGACGTAGACCATGATTAACCGAGTGATTCCTTTACCCGATGAGCAGGCGACTTTAAGCCTTGGCAACCGTGTCGCGCAGGCATGCGCTGGCGCGACGGTCATCTATTTGTATGGCGATTTAGGGGCGGGTAAGACCACCTTTAGCCGCGGTTTCCTTCAGGCTCTCGGTCACCGTGGCAACGTTAAAAGCCCAACCTACACCCTCGTCGAGCCATACAGTCTCGATAATTTGATGGTCTATCACTTCGATCTTTATCGCCTGGCGGATCCTGAGGAACTCGAGTTTATGGGGATCCGCGATTATTTTACTGACGATGCTATCTGCCTGGTGGAATGGCCTCAGCAGGGCACGGGAGTACTGCCGGACCCGGATGTTGAAATTCACCTTGAGTATCAGGCACAAGGGCGTGAGGCGCGCGTAACCGCGGTCTCCTCATTGGGTGAGTCTTTATTGGCGCGTTTGGCTAATTAGCCTGAAGGACGACGGGATGATGTATCGCTTAACCAGTTGGCTGGCCGCCGCACTGATGCTGTTCAGCATTCAGGGCACTGCGGCAAGTTTATCCGATATCCAGGTCTCAAATGGCGATCGGCAGGCCCGCATTACCATTAGCTTTATCGGCGAGCCTGAATATTCGTTTAGCCCCCAGGGCAAACGCATCGTGGCGCTGGATATTAAACAGACTGGCGTACTCCAGGGGCTACCGCTGCAGTTTAGCGGCAATAATCTGGTAAAAAGCATTCGTTCCGGGACGCCGCAGGATACGCAGTCGCTGCGCCTGCTGGTGGATCTCACCGCCGATGGCAAAACCCGCGCGGTGAAACAGCAGAACGGCTCTAACTACACCGTGGTGTTTACGATTAACGCCGACGCGCCGCCTCCGCCTCCACCTCAGCCAGTGGTGGTTAGACAGGCGGAAAGGCCCGTGGCGCAGCCCGTGCGTCCGAGCGAACCCGCGCGCAACCCGTTTAAAGCCGATAACGACCGGCTTACCGCGGTGACCAGCACCAGTAGCGTAACGCGTCCTGCGGCGCGTACCGTTTCCGGCGACGATAAAGTGATTATCGCCATTGACGCCGGCCACGGCGGCCAGGATCCGGGAGCCATTGGTCCGAACGGCACGAAAGAAAAGAATGTGACCATAGCGATTGCGCGTAAGCTCCGCGCGCTGCTGAATGCCGATCCGCAGTTCAGGCCCGTGCTGACGCGCGACGGCGATTATTTCATTTCCGTCATGGGGCGTTCTGACGTCGCACGTAAGCAAAACGCCAATTTCCTTGTCTCGATTCACGCCGACGCTGCGCCGAATCGCGATGCTACCGGGGCCTCGGTTTGGGTGCTTTCCAACCGCCGCGCGAACAGCGAAATGGCCGGCTGGCTCGAGCAGCATGAGAAACAGTCAGAACTGCTGGGCGGCGCGGGCGATGTACTGGCCAACAGCCAGTCGGACCCTTACCTGAGCCAGGCGGTGCTGGATTTACAGTTCGGCCATTCCCAGCGCGTCGGGTATGATGTGGCGACCAATGTGCTGAGCCAGCTGCAGCGGATCGGCGATTTACATAAGCGTCGCCCTGAGCATGCCAGCCTCGGCGTACTGCGTTCGCCGGATATCCCGTCGATCCTGGTGGAAACGGGTTTTATCAGTAATACCGGCGAAGAGCGGCTGCTGGGTAGCGATGCTTATCAGCAGCAGGTCGCAGAGGCGATTTATAACGGCCTGCGTAACTACTTTATGCAGCATCCTCTGCAATCCGCGCCGCGCGGGGCAGCCGCGCAGACTGCCAGCGCAGGTTCGTCAGACGGGACGTTGTTAAATTAAGGAGACGGCCATGCCGATTCAGGTTCTACCGCCGCAGCTCGCCAACCAGATTGCCGCAGGTGAAGTGGTGGAACGTCCGGCGTCGGTGGTCAAAGAGCTGGTGGAAAATAGCCTCGATGCCGGGGCGACGCGTATCGACATTGATATTGAGCGCGGCGGGGCGAAGTTAATCCGCATTCGCGATAACGGCTGCGGCATCAAAAAAGACGAGCTGGCGCTGGCGCTGGCTCGTCACGCCACCAGTAAAATTGCTTCGCTGGATGACCTTGAGGCGATCATTAGCCTCGGCTTTCGCGGCGAAGCTCTGGCCAGTATTAGCTCAGTGGCTCGCCTGACGTTGACCTCGCGTACCGAAGATCAGCAGGAGGCCTGGCAGGCCTATGCCGAAGGGCGCGATCAGGCGGTCACCGTGAAGCCGGCGGCGCATCCGGTGGGAACAACGCTGGAAGTGCTGGATCTGTTTTATAACACCCCCGCCCGGCGCAAATTTATGCGCACCGAGAAAACCGAGTTTGGCCATATCGACGAGATCGTGCGGCGCATTGCGCTGGCGCGCTTCGACGTGACCATCAACCTCAGCCACAACGGCAAGTCCGTGCGCCAGTACCGGGCGGTATCGCAGGACGGCCAGCGCGAGCGGCGTCTGGGCGCGATCTGCGGTTTGCCATTTCTCGAACACGCGCTGGCGATTGAGTGGCAGCACGGCGACCTGACCCTCAGCGGCTGGGTGGCCGATCCGCTACATACCAATCCGACGCTGGCGGAGATTCAGTATTGCTACGTCAATGGGCGGATGATGCGCGATCGCCTGATTAATCACGCGATTCGCCAGGCCTGTGAAGACAAACTGGGCGCCGACCAGCAGCCTGCCTTTGTGCTGTATCTGAAGATAGATCCGCATCAGGTGGATGTGAACGTCCATCCGGCCAAACATGAAGTGCGTTTTCATCAGTCGCGCCTGGTGCATGACTTTATCTATCAGGGCGTGCTGAGCGTCCTGCAGCAGCAGCTGGAGGTGCCGTTGGCGGAAGAGGGCGATGAGCCCGCGCCGCGGCAGGTGCCGGAAAACCGCATTGCGGCGGGCGGCAATCATTTTGCCCAGCCGGCGGTCGCGCGTGAAAGCGCCGCTCCCCGTTACCGGGATGAGCCCGCCGCGCCGCGTTTTAATACCGGAGGTTCGCGAGAGTCCGCCGCCTCGGGTTCATCTGGCGGAGCCGCCTGGCCGCACGCGCAGCCAGGCTATCAAAAACAGCAGGGTGCGCTTTATCGCCAACTGCTGGATACGCCGGCCACGGAGCGCAAACCCCTGGCTCCCGCACCGGCAGCGGAAGGCCTGTCGGGCCATAGCCAAAGCTTTGGCCGCGTACTGACGATTATCGATAGCGACTGCGCGCTGCTGGAGCGCGGCGGTAAGTTATCACTGCTGGCTCTGCCGGTTGCTGAGCGCTGGCTGCGCCAGGCGCAGCTAACGCCGGGCGCAGAGGCGGTTTGCGCCCAACCGCTGCTTATCCCGCTGCGGATAAAAGTGTCCGACGAGGAAAAAGACGCGCTCAAGCAGGCGCAGTCGGCGCTGGCTGAGGTCGGGATTGAACTCCAGTCCGATGCGCACCACGTGACGGTCCGCGCAGTGCCTTTACCCTTAAGACAACAAAATTTACAAATCTTGATTCCTGAACTGATAGGCTACCTGGCGCAGCAAAAAACCGTCGACGTCGGCAATATTGCTCAGTGGATGGCGCGTAATCTGGCGAGCGAACATGCGCAGTGGAACATGGCGCAGGCGATTGCCGTCCTGGCGGATATCGAACGCTTATGTCCGCAGCTGGTTAAAGCGCCGCCGGGTGGTCTGTTACAACCTGTTGATTTACATTCGGCGATGAATGCCCTGAAAGATGAGTGATGTAACTGAGGCAAGCCTGCCTAAGGCAATATTTTTAATGGGCCCGACGGCCTCTGGTAAAACCGCATTGGCTATCGCCTTACGTAAAGTTTTGCCAGTAGAGTTGATTAGCGTTGATTCAGCCCTCATCTATCGAGGAATGGACATAGGCACGGCCAAGCCCGATGCCGCGGAGCTGAGCGCTGCGCCGCATCGTCTGCTGGATATTCTTGACCCGGCCGAGGCTTATTCCGCGGCGGATTTCCGCCGCGATGCGCTGGCAGAGATGGCCGATATCGTCGCTGCCGGGCGAATTCCGCTACTGGTTGGCGGAACGATGTTGTATTTCAAGGCGTTGTTGGAAGGATTGTCGCCTCTACCCTCGGCTGACCCTGAGGTCAGAGCCAGGATCGAGCAACAGGCCGCAGAGCAGGGATGGAACGCGTTACACCAGCAGCTACAGGAAATTGATCCGGTTGCCGCCGCGCGTATTCATCCAAATGATCCGCAAAGACTTTCCCGAGCACTGGAAGTTTTTTTCATTTCGGGTAAAACTTTAACGGAGCTGACGCAAACGTCAGGTGATGCTCTGCCGTATAAGGTGCACCAGTTCGCCATCGCCCCGGCGAGCCGTGAACTGCTCCATCAGCGCATAGAACAGCGTTTTCATCAGATGTTGGCTTCAGGTTTTGAAGCAGAAGTGCGGGCGCTTTTTGCCCGGGGAGATTTGCATACGGATATGCCTTCCATTCGTTGTGTCGGATATCGCCAGATGTGGTCTTACCTTAATGGCGAGATCCCGTATGATGAAATGGTTTATCGAGGTGTTTGCGCCACGAGACAGTTAGCTAAACGTCAGGTGACCTGGCTGCGCGGTTGGGAAGGTATCCACTGGTTAGACAGTGAACAACCTGAACAAGCGTTCAACAAAGTATTACAGGTTGTTGGTGCTAGCCTGGACTGAACGTGTACAATTGAACGGGTATCGTGCGTAATTTTTTTAAGAATCGTAAGGTTCTGAGTACAAAACAAGCATACATATAAGGAAAAGAGAGAATGGCTAAGGGGCAATCTTTACAAGATCCGTTCCTGAACGCTTTGCGTCGGGAACGTGTTCCGGTTTCTATTTATTTGGTGAATGGTATTAAGCTGCAAGGGCAAATTGAGTCTTTCGATCAGTTCGTGATCCTGTTGAAAAACACGGTCAGCCAGATGGTCTATAAGCACGCAATTTCTACTGTTGTCCCGTCTCGCCCGGTGTCACACCACAGCAACAATGCTGGCGGCGGTACAAACAACTATCACCACGGTGGTGGTGCGCAGGGTTCTTCTGCGCCGCAGCAAGACAGCGAAGACGCCGAATAAGGCAGATGCTGTTTTTCCACGTCGGGGAGCCAGGTTTTCTGCGTTCCCCGCTGGTATTTTATAAGGGGTTTACGCTTGTTTGACCGTTATGATGCCGGTGAGCAGGCGGTACTGGTACACATCTATTTTTCGCAAGACAAAGATATGGAAGATCTCCAGGAGTTTGAAACTCTGGCCTCTTCCGCCGGTGTCGAAGCAATGCAGGTGATTACCGGTAGCCGTAAAGCACCGCACCCGAAGTATTTTGTTGGTGAAGGTAAAGCTGTCGAAATTGCGGAAGCCGTAAAAGCGACCGGTGCATCGGTCGTGCTCTTCGATCATGCCCTGAGTCCGGCACAGGAACGAAACCTGGAGCGCTTATGCGAATGTCGGGTTATCGATCGTACTGGCCTGATTTTAGATATTTTTGCCCAGCGAGCGCGTACCCACGAAGGGAAACTGCAGGTCGAGCTGGCGCAGCTGCGCCACATGGCGACTCGCCTCGTTCGCGGCTGGACCCACCTTGAAAGACAGAAAGGCGGGATTGGTTTGCGCGGCCCGGGGGAAACCCAGCTCGAAACTGACCGCCGCTTGCTGCGTAACCGTATTATGCAGATCCTGGCGCGACTGGAAAAAGTTGAAAAACAGCGTGAGCAGGGACGGCGGTCACGCGCCAAAGCCGATATTCCAACCGTGTCGCTGGTCGGTTATACCAACGCCGGTAAATCCACGTTGTTCAACCAGATAACCGAAGCCGAGGTCTATGCTGCGAACCAGCTGTTCGCCACTCTGGATCCAACGCTGCGCCGGATTGATGTCCCTGATGTCGGCGAAACCGTCCTGGCGGATACCGTAGGCTTTATTCGCCACCTGCCGCACGATCTGGTGGCCGCGTTTAAAGCGACGCTCCAGGAGACGCGCCAGGCGACGCTGTTGCTGCATATCATTGATGCTGCCGATGTGCGCGTGCAGGAAAATATTGACGCAGTGAATACGGTGCTCGCGGAAATCGAAGCTGATGAGATCCCGGCGCTGCTGGTCATGAATAAAATCGACATGCTGGATGATTTTGAGCCGCGTATCGATCGGGATGAAGAAAATAAACCGATTCGGGTCTGGCTTTCCGCCCAGACCGGGGTTGGCGTACCGCTGCTTTTTCAGGCTTTGACGGAACGGCTTTCTGGTGAAGTGGCCCAGCACACGCTGCGCCTGCCACCGCAGGAAGGTCGGTTGAGAAGCCGGTTCTATCAGCTTCAGGCGATAGAGAAAGAGTGGATGGAGGATGACGGTAGCGTTGGTCTGCAGGTGCGCATGCCGATCGTTGACTGGCGTCGCCTCTGTAAACAAGAGCCAGCGCTGGTTGAATACGTGATTTGACCTTGCAGCTTGCCTGAAGATATTGACCCCTGTGGGGATATCAAAAACAAATATGGAGCATATACATGGCGTGGAATCAGCCCGGTAATAACGGACAGGACCGCGACCCGTGGGGAAGCAGCAATAACCAAGGCGGCAACTCTGGGGGAAATGGCAACAAAGGCGGTCGCGAGCAGGGACCTCCCGATCTGGATGATATCTTCCGTAAGCTAAGTAAAAAACTTGGCGGCCTGGGTGGCGGAAAAGGTGGACTGGGCGGCGGTAGCGGCTCTCAGGGACCTCGCGGGCCAATGGGCGGACGTATCGTCGGCATCGTTGCCGCCGCTGCGGTTATTATCTGGGCAGCCAGCGGTTTCTATACCATTAAAGAAGCTGAACGTGGCGTCGTCACTCGCTTTGGTAAATTTAGCCATCTGGTTGAGCCTGGCCTTAACTGGAAACCTACTTTCATTGATAACGTTCAGGCGGTTAACGTTGAGTCGGTCCGCGAACTGGCGGCTTCCGGCGTCATGCTGACGTCTGACGAAAACGTCGTGCGCGTTGAGATGAACGTGCAGTACCGCGTGACCGATCCGGAACGCTATCTGTTTAGCGTCACCAGCGCGGACGACAGCCTGCGTCAGGCCACCGACAGCGCCCTGCGTGGCGTGATCGGTAAATACACCATGGACCGTATCCTGACCGAAGGACGTACCGTCATTCGTAGCGATACCCAGCGCGAGCTGGAAGAGACCATTCGTCCGTACAACATGGGTATCACCCTGCTCGACGTCAACTTCCAGACGGCGCGTCCGCCGGAGGAAGTAAAAGCCGCGTTTGATGATGCGATTGCCGCGCGTG
Organism: Klebsiella sp. GN_Kp190; assembly: GCF_040061795.1. NCBI lineage: Bacteria > Pseudomonadati > Pseudomonadota > Gammaproteobacteria > Enterobacterales > Enterobacteriaceae > Klebsiella > Klebsiella sp. GN_Kp190. The sequence goes on along the minus strand of NZ_JBEAFN010000066.1, from coordinate 55,810 downwards.
AAAACGAACAGCAGTACATTCGTGAAGCGGAAGCTTACACCAACGAAGTCCAGCCGCGGGCTAACGGTCAGGCGCAGCGTATCCTTGAAGAGGCTCGCGCCTATAAGACCCAGACCGTTCTTGAAGCGCAGGGTGAAGTGGCTCGTTTTGCAAAAATTCTGCCTGAGTATAAAGCGGCTCCGGAAATTACCCGCGAGCGTCTGTATATCGAAACCATGGAAAAAGTGCTGAGCCATACGCGCAAAGTGCTGGTTAACGATAAGGGGAGCAACCTGATGGTTCTGCCTCTGGATCAGATGCTGAAAGGCGCCGGCGCGCCGGCGGCAAAGAGCGATAGCAGTGGCGCAAGCGATCTGCTGCGTCTGCCGCCTGCATCCAGCTCAAACAGCGCCAGTAACGCTTCTACCTCTACGGGAGGCACCATTATGGACCAACGCCGCGCCAACGCGCAGCGTAACGACTACCAGCGTCAGGGGGAATAACGATGCGTAAATCTGTTATCGCGATAATTGTCATCGTGCTGGTGGTGCTCTACATGTCCATCTTTGTGGTCAAAGAGGGCGAGCGCGGCATCACGCTGCGTTTTGGTAAAGTTCTGCGCGACGATGAAAACAAACCGCTGGTGTACGCGCCTGGCCTTCACTTCAAGATTCCTTTTATTGAATCCGTGAAGATGCTTGATGCGCGTATCCAGACGATGGACAACCAGGCCGACCGCTTTGTTACCAAAGAGAAGAAGGACCTGATTGTTGACTCTTACATCAAGTGGCGCATCAGCGACTTTAGCCGTTACTACCTGGCAACCGGCGGCGGTGACGTTTCCCAGGCCGAGGTGCTGCTGAAGCGTAAATTCTCTGACCGTCTACGTTCTGAAATTGGCCGTCTGGATGTGAAAGACATCGTGACCGACTCCCGCGGCCGTCTGACCCTGGAAGTCCGCGATGCGCTGAACTCAGGTTCTGCGGGCACAGAAGATGAAGTCAGTACGCCGGCTGCCGATGACGCGATTGCTAAAGCGGCGGAGCGTGTTGAAGCAGAAACAAACGGTAAGGTTCAGGTGATCAACCCGAACAGTATGGCGGCGCTGGGTATTGAAGTCGTCGACGTGCGTATTAAACAGATCAACCTGCCTGCCGAAGTGTCTGAAGCGATCTACAACCGTATGCGCGCCGAGCGTGAAGCGGTAGCGCGTCGTCACCGTTCACAGGGTCAGGAAGAAGCTGAAAAACTGCGCGCGACCGCGGATTATGAAGTGACCAAAACGCTGGCGGAAGCCGAGCGTCAGGGTCGTATTCTGCGCGGTGAAGGCGATGCTGAATCGGCGAAACTGTTTGCTGATGCATTCAGCCAGGATCCAGGCTTCTATGCCTTTATCCGTAGCCTGCGTGCGTATGAGAACAGCTTCCAGAGCAATCAGGATGTGATGGTTCTCAGCCCGGACAGCGATTTCTTCCGCTATATGAAATCACCCACGTCAGCGACCCGCTGATAAGCAATGAGTAAGCAAAAAGGCGCCCGTTGAGGCGCCTTTTTTACAATGTTCGCAGCGGATTTGGGTTCGCCAATGGGTTATGTATTTTGTTTCATAAAGCCGGTTCATAACAATGATGAAATACCGGAGAATATGAATTGAGCAACGACTCACAGGGGTGAGCGACGGTGGCTGTACTTAAATAAAGGTGAATAATGAACTCTACAATTTGGCTGGCACTGGCGCTGGTTTTAGTACTTGAAGGGCTTGGGCCGTTGCTTTATCCGCGCGCGTGGCGTCGAATGGTCGCCACGATGAGCCAATTACCGGATAATTTATTACGCCGGTTTGGCGGAGGTCTTGTGGTTGCCGGTATCGTCATCTACTACATGTTGAGGAAAACGATTGGCTGAGCGTAAAGTAGACTAATTTCCCGCCTTTTGAGTGCAAAAAGTGCTGTAACTCTGAAAAAGCGATGGTAGAATCCATTTTTAAGCAAACGGTGATTTTGAAAAATGGGTAACAACGTCGTCGTACTGGGCACCCAATGGGGTGACGAAGGTAAAGGGAAGATCGTCGATCTCCTGACTGAACGGGCTAAATATGTTGTGCGCTATCAGGGCGGTCACAACGCCGGCCATACTCTCGTAATCAACGGTGAAAAAACCGTCCTCCATCTCATTCCATCAGGTATTCTTCGCGAGAATGTCACCAGCATCATCGGTAACGGTGTCGTGCTTTCTCCGGCTGCGCTGATGAAAGAGATGAAAGGTCTGGAAGACCGTGGTATCCCTGTCCGCGAGCGTCTGCTGCTTTCTGAAGCGTGCCCGCTTATCCTCGAATATCACGTTGCGCTGGATGTCGCGCGTGAAAAAGCGCGCGGCGCGAAAGCTATCGGTACGACCGGTCGCGGTATCGGCCCGGCTTACGAAGATAAAGTGGCTCGCCGCGGTCTGCGCGTTGGCGATCTGTTTGATAAAGCCACCTTCGCTGAGAAACTGAAAGAAGTGATGGAATATCACAACTTCCAGCTGGTGAATTTCTACAAAGCTGAAGCGGTTGATTACCAGAAAGTTCTCGATGACGTCATGGCGATTGCCGACATCCTGACCGCGATGGTTGTTGACGTTTCCGATCTGCTTGACCAGGCGCGCAAGCGTGGCGATTTCGTCATGTTTGAAGGCGCACAGGGTACGCTGCTCGATATCGATCACGGTACCTATCCGTACGTAACCTCTTCCAACACCACCGCAGGTGGCGTGGCGACCGGCTCCGGTCTGGGTCCGCGTTATGTAGACTACGTTCTGGGTATCATCAAAGCGTACTCCACTCGCGTAGGTGCGGGTCCGTTCCCGACTGAGCTGTTTGATGAAACCGGCGAGTTCCTGTGCAAGCAGGGTAACGAGTTTGGCGCAACCACCGGCCGTCGTCGTCGTACCGGCTGGCTGGATGCCGTAGCGGTGCGCCGCGCGGTGCAGATTAACTCCCTGTCCGGTTTCTGCCTGACTAAGCTGGACGTCCTGGACGGCCTGAAAGAAGTTAAAATCTGCATAGCCTACCGGATGCCGGATGGCCGCGAAGTGACGACCACTCCGCTGGCTGCTGACAACTGGGAAGGCATCGAGCCGATTTACGAAACCATGCCGGGCTGGTCTGAAACCACCTTTGGCGTGAAAGAGCGCAGCGGTCTGCCGCAGGCAGCGCTGAACTACATCGCACGCATTGAAGAGCTGACCGGCGTACCGGTTGATATTATCTCTACCGGTCCTGACCGTACCGAGACGATGATTTTGCGCGATCCGTTCGACGCATAACGATCTCCAGGGGCGCCGTTAAGGCGCCTCTTGTTTTTGCTGTTCGCCCGCCCCATTTAAATAAATTAGCGGCCTGAGCGCTGGCTGGTTTATCATCAATAGTAATTGTCTACCGACGCACTCTGTTTTTCTTTTCCCTGAGGTTGATTGTGCAGTTAACGAGTTTCACTGATTACGGATTACGCGCGCTGATTTATATGGCGTCGCTACCGGATGGAAGAATGACCAGCATCTCCGAAGTGACGGAGGTTTACGGCGTTTCCCGTAATCATATGGTTAAAATAATCAATCAGCTAAGTCGCGTGGGGTACGTGACGGCGGTACGGGGAAAAAACGGGGGAATTCGTCTGGGGAAACCGGCAAATATGATTCGCGTGGGTGATGTTGTTCGCGATCTGGAGCCGCTCTCGTTGGTCAACTGCAGCAGCGAATTTTGCCATATTACGCCCGCCTGTCGTCTGAAACAGGCGCTTGCTGAAGCCGCGCAAAGTTTTCTCAAGGAACTGGATAACTACACGCTGGCCGATTTGGTTGAAAAGAATCAACCGCTTTATAAATTATTGCTGGTGGAGTGACGTAAACTTCACTGGAGATGACAACGGAGGAACCGACATGTCACAAGATCCTTTCCTGGACCGCGAATCTGAAAAATACGCTAATCCAATCCCGAGCCGGGAATTTATCCTCGATCATTTAGCAAAACGCGAAAAACCGGCTAGCCGAGATGAGCTGGCAATAGAGCTGAATATTGAAGGCGAAGAACAACAAGAAGCATTGCGCCGCAGACTGCGCGCAATGGAACGCGATGGTCAGCTGGTCTTTACGCGTCGTCAGTGCTATGCGCTGCCGGAACGTCTTGACCTGCTGAAAGGGACCGTTATCGGTCATCGCGATGGTTATGGCTTCCTGCGCGTTGAAGGCCGTAAAGATGACCTGTATCTGTCGTCCGAGCAGATGAAAACCTGTATTCACGGCGATCAGGTGCTGGCGCAGCCGCTGGGCGCCGACCGTAAAGGCCGTCGCGAAGCGCGTATTGTCCGCGTACTGGTGCCAAAAACGGGCCAGATTGTGGGCCGCTACTTTACCGATGCGGGCGTTGGCTTCGTGGTGCCGGATGACAGCCGCCTGAGCTTCGATATCCTGATTCCCCCGGAACAGATCATGGGCGCGCGGATGGGGTTTGTGGTGGTGGTTGAGCTGACCCAGCGCCCAACCCGCCGCACCAAAGCGGTCGGCAAGATCGTTGAGGTCCTCGGCGACAATATGGGTACCGGCATGGCGGTCGATATGGCCCTGCGCACCCATGAAATTCCCTACGTCTGGCCGCCAGCGGTCGAAAAACAGGTCGCCGGCCTGAAAGAACAGGTACCGGAAGAGGCGAAACAAGGGCGCGTTGATTTACGTAGCCTGCCGCTGGTCACCATTGATGGCGAAGACGCCCGTGACTTTGATGATGCCGTGTACTGCGAGAAGAAACGCGGCGGTGGCTGGCGTCTGTGGGTGGCGATCGCCGATGTGAGCTACTACGTGCGTCCGGGTACGCCGCTGGATGGCGAAGCGCGCAGCCGCGGCACGTCGGTCTACTTCCCGTCTCAGGTGGTTCCGATGCTGCCTGAAGTGCTCTCTAACGGCCTGTGTTCACTGAATCCTCAGGTCGACAGGCTCTGTATGGTTTGTGAAATGACGATTTCGGCCAAGGGGCGTCTGACCGGCTTCAAATTCTACGAAGCGGTGATGAGCTCCTATGCCCGTCTGACCTATACCAAAGTCTGGCATATGCTGCAGGGCGACCAGGATCTGCGTGAGCAGTACGCGCCGCTGGTTAAGCATATTGAAGAGCTGCATAACCTCTACAAAGTGCTGGACGGCGCGCGTGAAGAGCGCGGCGGTATCTCATTTGAGAGTGAAGAAGCTAAATTCATCTTTAATGCTGAACGCCGCATTGAACGTATTGAGCAGACTCAGCGTAACGACGCGCACAAGCTGATTGAAGAGTGCATGATCCTGGCGAACATCTCCGCTGCGCGCTTCGTTGAGAAGGCCGAGGAACCGGCGCTGTTCCGTATCCATGACAAACCGAGTACGGAAGCGATTACCGCATTCCGTTCGGTGCTCGCGGAGCTGGGGCTTGAGCTGCCTGGCGGCAACAAGCCGGAGCCGCGCGACTATGCGGAATTACTGACCTCTATCGCCGATCGTCCGGATGCAGAGATGCTGCAAACCATGCTGCTGCGGTCGATGAAACAGGCGATATACGACCCGGAAAACCGCGGCCACTTTGGTCTGGCGCTGCAATCCTATGCCCACTTCACCTCGCCGATTCGCCGCTATCCTGACCTTTCGCTGCATCGCGCGATCAAGTATTTACTGGCGAAAGAGCAGGGACATAAAGGCAATAGCACCGAGACCGGCGGCTGGCACTACAGCATGGACGAGATGCTGCAGCTGGGGGCGCACTGTTCGATGACCGAGCGTCGTGCTGATGAAGCGACGCGCGATGTTTCGGACTGGCTGAAGTGTGATTTCATGCTGGATCAGGTGGGTAACGTCTTTAAGGGCGTGATTGCCAGCGTGACCGGCTTTGGTTTCTTCGTCCGTCTGGATGAGCTGTTTATTGATGGTCTGGTGCACGTCTCTTCCCTCGATAACGACTACTACCGCTTCGATCAGGTCGGACAGCGTCTGATTGGTGAATCCGGCGGCCAGACCTATCGACTGGGCGATCGCGTGGAAGTGCGCGTTGAAGCGGTCAACATGGACGAGCGTAAAATTGACTTCTCGCTTATCTCCAGCGAGCGCGCGCCGCGCAACGTCGGTAAGACCGAGCGTGAAAAAGCGAAGAAGGGCGGCGCAGGTAAATCTTCCGGACGTCGCCGTCAGGCGGGCAAGCAGGTAAACTTCGAGCCGGATAGCGCATTCCGCAAACAGAAAGGTCAGTCTCAGCCGAAAGCCGCTCAGCCAAAAGGCGAGAAGAAAGCGAAGAAGCCGTCGGAGAAAACCCAGAAGATAGCCGCAGCGACCAAAGCCAAGCGCGCGGCGAAGAAAAAGAATATCGCTGAGTAGTGCGATTCCCTTTACCCCCGCGCCTCCCGACATCGTGGCGGGGCGGGGGGAAGGGAACGGATAACAGAACCTAAACGAGTAGATAAATGAGTGAAATGATTTACGGCATCCACGCGGTGCAGGCACTGCTGGAGCGCGCTCCTGAACGTTTTCAGGAAGTCTTTATTCTGAAAGGCCGTGAGGATAAGCGCCTTATGCCGCTGATCCATGCCCTGGAAGCGCAGGGCGTGGTGATTCAGGTCGCCAGCCGCCAGTTTCTGGATGAGAAAAGCGAAGGCGCCGTTCATCAGGGAATTATTGCCCGCGTGAAGCCCGGACGTCAGTATCAGGAGAACGATCTGCCGGATCTGATCGCCTCTCTCGATCAGCCGTTCTTTTTGATCCTTGACGGCGTGACCGATCCGCACAACCTCGGCGCCTGTTTACGTAGCGCTGACGCCGCTGGCGTGCATGCGGTGATTGTCCCCAAAGACCGTTCTGCGCAGCTGAATGCCACGGCGAAAAAAGTGGCCTGCGGCGCGGCGGAAAACGTCCCGCTGATCCGCGTCACCAACCTGGCGCGTACCATGCGTCTGCTGCAGGAAGAGAACGTCTGGATCGTCGGTACCGCCGGCGAGGCCGATCATACGCTGTTCCAGAGCAAAATGACCGGATCGCTGGCGCTGGTCATGGGGGCGGAAGGCGAAGGCATGCGCCGCCTGACCCGGGAGCACTGCGACGAGTTGATCAGCATCCCGATGGCCGGTAGCGTGTCGTCGCTGAACGTATCGGTCGCCACCGGTATTTGCCTGTTTGAAGCGGTACGCCAGCGCAGCTAATCTCTTCTTTCCAAATAAGCCATTCTCTGGAATGGCTTATCTTCTTCAGTTCTGACCGCCTTCTCGCTCTATCCGACGGGCAATGTCGAGACCTCTTTCAACATAGTTCAGGACCTGGCTCAAGGGTAATTCCTCTCCCGGTTCATCTCCCGTTTGCTCGAGGAATTTAAGCTGCGCGCCTCGATTCTTTAATACTTTGATGAGATTAAGAAAATTTCCAATAGGATTCTGCTCTTCCAGAATGTCATCGCAGATTTTGTTTTCATCAAATGAGGTGACGTAACCGGAAGCGTTCAGGTTCTGTTTGATAGCGCTCATCGCGAGATGAGGAAGATGGCGGTGGATAAGCGGAATATAGTTCGGCGCATTTTGCCGATCTTCAATAATTAAATGAATCATGAAATTCCCTTTCTGATTGTGAGAGAACTTTATAACAGAGTTCTCTGACGGAAAGTGCGCCGTTGTCCATACTTATGGATAGAGCCATTGAAGGAGGGAAACATAATGCACTGGCAAACTCATACCGTATTTAATCAACCCTCGCCGCTATGTAACAGTAACTTATTCCTGTCCGATACCGCCCTGCGTGAAGCCGTCGTCCGCGAAGGCGCGGGCTGGGATGGCGATCTGCTGGCGAGCATTGGCCAACAGCTGGGGACGGCCGAATCGCTGGAGCTGGGGCGCCTGGCCAACAGCAATCCGCCGGAACTGCTGCGCTATGACGCAACGGGATCGCGTCTTGACGATGTTCGTTTCCACCCCGCCTGGCATTTACTGATGCAGGGGCTGTGCGCTAACCGGGTACATAATCTTGCCTGGCAGGAAGAGGCTCGTGAAGGCGCCTTCGTTGCCCGCGCTGCCCGCTTTATGCTGCATGCGCAGGTCGAGGCGGGCACCCTGTGTCCCACCACCATGACCTTTGCCGCGATTCCATTGCTGCAGCGCTCCTTACCCGAGACTTTTAGCGACTGGCTATCGCCGCTATTAAGCGATCGCTACGATCCGCACCTTGTGCCGGGTAATCAGAAACGCGGGCTGCTTATCGGGATGGGGATGACGGAAAAGCAGGGCGGGTCCGATGTCCTGAGCAACACGACGCGAGCGGAGAAAAGCGCAGAAGGCTTTTATCATCTGATCGGACATAAATGGTTTTTCTCGGTACCGCAGAGCGATGCTCATCTGGTGCTGGCTCAGGCGCCGGCGGGCCTCTCCTGCTTTTTTGTTCCGCGCCTGTTGCCGGATGGCCAGCGTAACGGTGTACATCTGGAAAGGCTGAAAGATAAATTAGGTAACCGCGCGAACGCCAGCAGCGAAGTCGAGTTTTTCAATGCCTGCGGCTGGCTGGTCGGAGAAGAGGGCGATGGCGTCCGGCAAATTCTCAAAATGGGCGGCCTGACCCGTTTTGACTGCGCGCTGGGTAGCCATGCGCTGATGCGCCGGGCCTATTCGGTAGCCTTATACCATGCTCTGCAGCGTCAGGCATTTGGTAAAAATCTGGTCGATCAGCCGATAATGCGTCAGGTTCTGGGGCAGATGGCGCTGCGGCTGGAAGGACAAACCGCCTTTCTGTTCCGCCTGGCGAGGGCCTGGGACAGGCGCGACGATGTGCAGGAAGCGCTATGGGCAAGGCTGTTCACGCCCGCCGCGAAATTTGCTGTCTGCAAATCCGGGATCGCGTTCGTCGCCGAGGCGATGGAGGTACTGGGCGGCTCAGGCTATTGTGAAGAGAGTGAATTACCGCGTTTGTACCGTGAAATGCCGGTAAACAGCATCTGGGAAGGTTCCGGTAATATTATGTGTCTGGACGTGATGCGGGTTCTGATGAAGCAGCCGGCGGCGCTCGAACTTCTGGCGGCGGAGTGCGCGGAAGTGAAAGGGCAAAATCGTCATTTCGATCGGACGTGGCGGCAGCTGCAGCAGTGGCTACGGCGGCCTCTGGAAGAGCAGGGGCGGGAGATTACCCGGCTGGTCTATATGCTGGGCGTTGGGGCGCAGCTATTACGCTTCGCGTCACCGCCGCTGGCAGAGGCCTGGTGCCGTATGATGCTCGACGCGCGCGGCGGCATGCGGCTGGATGAGCAGACGCTGGATGACTTACTGTTACGGGCAACGGGGCGTGGACGACAGGCGCCTCAGGCATAAAGAATGGCCTGTACCCGCCAGTTGTCCGGCTGCTGCTCCTCGTACATCTGGACGATGCGATACCAGGAGGCGCCCTGCTCATCGGCCTGCACGGCGATAGCGTGTTCAACATCCTGCTGGCTGCCCGAGATGTTGTTAACGCAAATCAGGCCAATTTCGTTCAGGCCCGTTACGCAGTCAGCGCTGGCAAACTCCGCTGACTGCGCGGAAGTATTGGCCGTGACGGTGGTCAACATCAGGCTGGGTAGGGTAAAAGTTCGTTTCATCGTCAGCTCCATTTCACATAGTCCTGAGGGCAGTCCGTTGCTAACGTTCTGCCAGGTTACAGCTGGCCGAACGTTATTATGCACAGGAGAACGTGAATGGATGCAAAGCAGTGTAAAGCTGGCTTAAAGGTTGACCGTTATTTACGGTACAAAATTGCCTGCGAATACCACTGGCCCGGAACCATGGTGTCATCAATCATTATGATGACGTAGTAATCCGCTTTAGCTGCCTCAGCTTTGACCTTTAGCGCAGCCTCGACATCCATCGGTGAGCCGTACATTAATACGCTCACCGTCCCCATCTTCTGCAGACCCGCCGTCTGATTACGCTGGATCTCTTGTGGATGGTCGGTTGCCGGCGGCGGCGCCTTTGGCGTCCCCTGTAGGGCGCTACAGCCGGTTAAAGCGATTGCCATTAACCACGGTGCAAACCTACGCATAACCATATCTCGTTTCCTGTTAGTCATAGTGTAGTGGTAGCCTGAATGTCATTTCCGGGGAATGTTCCCAAATTGTTATCCCGTACGCGATTTTCGAATGAAAATATCGTGAAAGCGTAATCTGGTTCTCAAGATTATGAATCATGTGCGAACGAGCGACTTGAGTAATAACATAACATCACTTGAGAGAAAGGAGACGGTAAATGATTGCATTAGAAATGCGTAACCTTGCGGGTGGGGAGGTTCTCCATGCATACCCGCAGGGCGCCGCAGATACGGCGCTGCCTTGCATTGTCTTTTATCATGGTTTTACCTCTTCTAAGCTGGTCTACAGCTATTTTGCCGTTGCGCTTGCAGAGGCGGGGTTTCGGGTGATTATGCCTGATGCAGCGGAACACGGCGCGCGCTACCGGGGAGACGAGCAGGGGCGGATGCAGCGCTTCTGGCCGATTCTGATGAACAATTTTATTGAATTTCCGGCACTACAGGAGGCGATTCGGGATCGGGGATGGCTTGCTGTCGACAGGCTGGCGGTGGCAGGCGCATCGATGGGCGGAATGACGGCATTAGGAATTATGACCCACCACCCGGAGCTGAAAAGCGTAGCCTGCCTGATGGGGTCAGGCTATTTCAGTTCGCTCTCGCAGGCGCTTTTCCCTTCGCCTTCGTTCGATGCAGAACAGCTGGTGGCGTGGGACGTCAGCCAGCAGCTGGCGACCCTGGCCAGCCGTCCGCTGCTGCTCTGGCACGGCGATGAAGATGATGTCGTGCCGCCGGGGGAAACCTTCCGCCTGCAGCAGGCGCTGCAGCAAAACGCGCTGGCCGACAATTTAACCTGCCTCTGGCAGAAAGGCGTCCGCCACCGCATTACGCCGGAAGCGTTAGCCGCGACGGTGGACTTTTTTCAACGTCACCTTTAAACGCGAATCACCTGCACGCCCTGATCCTCAAGCTGCTTGAGGATCGCCTCATCCGCCTGTTTACCGGTAATCACCAGGTCGATTTGCCCGGCCTGGCTAAAGAGCATTCCGGCGCGTTCGCCGACTTTGCTGCTGTCGACCAGGACCGCGAGTTTGCCGACGACGTTAAGCATTTTTTGCTCCGCCATCGCCGTCAGCATATCGGTTTTATACAGCCCTTCGGCGGTCAACCCTTTGCCGCTGGTGAACATCCAGTGCCCGGCATACAGGCTGTTTTCGCTGCCCTGCGGGCTCAGGGTGATAGAGTGGCTGCGGTTATACTGCCCGCCCATAATGATGACGCTGTCGTGTTCCTGATCGATCAGATAGTTGGCCAGCGGCAAATAGTTGGTGATGATCTGTACCGGTTTGCCGCACAGCTCCTGCCCAAGCAGGAATGCGGTAGAGCCGCAGTTAATGACGATGCTTTCGCCAGGGTTGACCAGCTGCGAAGCCGCACGCGCAATCCGTACCTTCTCATCGTGGTTTTGCGCCTGGTGAATATTCATTGGCGACCAGCGCGGGCGCTGCTCGCTGATGGCTTCCGCGCCGTTGCGGACTTTTTTTAGCCTGCCGCTTTCGTCGAGTTTGTTGATATCGCGTCGTGCCGTCGCCGGAGAAATTCCCAGCCGGGAAATCACCTGCTCCACGGTGACAAATCCCGTTTGTGCCAGCAAATCCAGTAAAATTTGATGTCTTTGCGCTTCCGTCATGAGCAAATCCGATTAAAAGTGATAAGCAAAGATGATATTTGAAATCAGGTGAAAATACTAATGCTGACGGGGATAATTTCCGGCGGGCGGTCCCGCCGGAGAAGCCTTACAGGAACGACTTAAAGGGCAGGTCCGGTTCCATCGTGAAGCAATCGTCGAATCCGCGCGGATAATGGTATTCGAAGTTGTCTTTATCCAGCGGCCAGGTGAATTTTCCGCCCACCTGCCAGATGAAAGGCTTAAAGCCATACTGCAGACGATCTTTTTTCATCTCCCACAAAACGCGGATTTCCTGCGGATCGGCCTGGAAGTTTGACCAGATATCGTGATGGAACGGGATTACCACTTTAGCATTCAGCGACTCGGCCATGCGCAGGATATCGGCGCTGGTCATTTTGTCGGTGATACCGCGCGGGTTCTCGCCATAGGAGCCCAGCGCCACGTCGATCTGGTGTTCGTTACCGTGCTTCGCGTAGTAGTTGGAGTAGTGGGAATCGCCGCTGTGATACAGGTTGCCGCCCGGCGTTTTGAACAGGTAGTTCACCGCGCGCTGATCCATTCCGTCCGGCAGGACGCCTGCGGCTTTTTGATCCGCGGGTAAGGTGATGAGGGCCGTACGGTCAAAAGCGTCAAGCGCGTGGATTTCAACATCCTTTATTTTAACCACATCCCCTGGTTTCATCACGATACAGCGCTCTTTTGGAACGCCCCAGCCCATCCACAGGTCGACGCAGGTTTGCGGGCCGATGAACGGCACGTCCTCGGCGCAGTTCTGCATGACCGCGGCGGCCACGTTCACATCAATATGATCGTTATGATCGTGAGTGGACAGTACGGCGTCGATCTGGCGAATAGCGAACGGATCGAGAACAAACGGAGTGGTGCGCAGGTTTGGCTGGAGCTTCTTCACGCCGGCCATACGCTGCATCTGGTGGCCCGTTTTCATCAGCAGGTTCCCGTGGCTTTGCTTGCCGGTACCGCACCAGAAATCGACGCAGATATTGGCTCCGCCTTCGGATTTCAGCCAGATGCCCGTACAACCCAACCACCACATGGCAAAGGTGCCCGGCGCAACCTGCTCTTGTTCAATTTCTTCGTTCAGCCAGCTACCCCACTCCGGAAAAGTGTTCAGGATCCATGATTCGCGGGTGATGGTTTGTACTTTACTCATTTGTTTTTCCCTCACATATTATCAGAAGTAATCACGATGTGATTTGTTTTGACGAATACTGGCACCGTTTGTTCAGGATTGCAATCCTGAAATTTGCCCTTCATGAGGGGAATCGTGGAGGGTAAAAAGAGGGGTAGGCTGACGTTATGACATGAGTTATGTTTTATTTCATTGATTTAAATATACTATTTTACATTTTGTAGAAATGAGAATTAATACGATGGCGGATTGTGTGATTATTTGCGGCGTCCGTCACATTTAATCAAATATAATCTTGTTGTGATTATTTTTGATTATTAGAGTGATCGCAACAACCAACCTGGGCGTAGCGTGCGTTCAGAGCGTCCACCTTCTGGAGTGTGTTATGGAGATTCTCTACCACATCTTTACCGTGTTCTTTAACCAGGTTATGACCAACGCCCCGCTGCTGCTGGGTATTGTGACCTGCCTGGGCTATATCCTGCTGCGCAAAAGCGCCAGCGTTATTGTTAAAGGGACGATTAAAACCATTATCGGTTTTATGCTGCTGCAGGCCGGCTCCGGCATTCTGACCAGCACGTTTAAGCCGGTCGTGGCGAAAATGTCTGAGGTTTACGGCATTAACGGCGCTATCTCCGATACCTACGCGTCAATGATGGCCACGATCGAACGCATGGGCGACGCCTACAGCTGGGTGGGCTATGCCGTGCTGTTAGCCCTGGCGCTGAATATCTGTTATGTCCTGCTGCGGCGTATTACCGGTATTCGCACCATCATGCTGACCGGGCACATCATGTTCCAGCAGGCGGGGCTGATTGCCGTCTCTTTTTACATCTTCGGTTACCCGATGTGGACGACCATCATCTGTACGGCGGTACTGGTGTCGCTCTATTGGGGCATTACCTCGAACATGATGTATAAGCCGACTCAGGAAGTGACCGACGGCTGCGGCTTCTCCATCGGACACCAGCAGCAGTTCGCTTCATGGATTGCTTACAAGGTCGCCCCGTATCTGGGCAAAAAAGAGGAGAGCGTTGAGGATCTTAAGCTGCCGGGCTGGCTGAACATCTTTCACGACAACATCGTCTCCACGGCCATCGTGATGACCATTTTCTTCGGCGCGATTCTGCTCTCCTTCGGCATCGACACCGTACAGGCGATGGCGGGTAACACCCACTGGACGGTCTATATCCTGCAAACGGGCTTCTCGTTCGCCGTCGCTATTTTCATTATCACCCAGGGCGTGCGCATGTTCGTCGCCGAACTTTCCGAGGCGTTCAACGGTATCTCCCAGCGCCTGATTCCCGGCGCCGTACTGGCCATTGACTGTGCGGCGATCTATAGCTTTGCGCCAAACGCCGTTGTCTGGGGCTTTATGTGGGGTACCATCGGTCAGCTGATCGCAGTCGGTATTCTGGTCGGCTTCGGCTCTTCCATTCTGATTATTCCGGGCTTTATCCCGATGTTTTTCTCGAACGCCACCATCGGCGTCTTTGCTAACCACTTTGGCGGCTGGCGCGCGGCGCTCAAGATTTGTCTGGTGATGGGCATGATCGAAATCTTTGGCTGCGTCTGGGCGGTGAAGCTGACCGGCATGAGCGCCTGGATGGGCATGGCGGACTGGTCAATTCTGGCGCCGCCGATGATGCAGGGCTTCGCCTCCATCGGTATCGCGTTTATGGCCGTCATTATCATTATCGCACTGGCTTATATGTTCTTCGCAGGGCGCTCGCTGCGCGCTGAAGAGGACGCGGAAAAACAACTGGCAGATGCTTCTGCTCAATAAGGAGTTTTGACTATGACCGTACGTATTCTGGCTGTATGTGGCAACGGGCAAGGCAGTTCCATGATCATGAAGATGAAGGTGGACCAGTTTTTGACCCAGTCAAATATCGATCACACGGTAAACAGCTGCGCGGTGGGGGAATACAAAAGTGAACTCAACGGCGCGGACATTATCATCGCCTCCACCCATATCGCCGGTGAGATTAGCGTCTCCGGCAACAAATACGTGGTTGGCGTGCGCAACATGCTCTCGCCTGCGGATTTTGGCCCAAAACTGCTGGAGGTGATCAAAGCGCACTTCCCGCAGGATGTGAAGTAAGGACGCCAAATGAAATTACGTGATTCGCTGGTGGAGAACAACTCCATCCTTTTACAGGCTGACGCCAGCACCTGGCAGGAAGCCGTCAAGCTGAGCGTTGATTTACTGGTGAAGGCGGATGTCGTGGAGCCGCGCTACTACCAGGCCATTCTGGATGGCGTTGCTCAGCACGGCCCTTATTTTGTGATTGCTCCCGGTCTGGCGATGCCGCACGGTCGGCCGGAAGAGGGGGTGAAGAAAACGGGCTTTGCGCTGGTTACGCTGAAAACGCCGCTGGTTTTCAATCATGAGGATAACGACCCGGTCGACATCCTGATCACCATGGCGGCCGTGGATGCCAATACCCATCAGGAAGTCGGCATCATGCAGATCGTCAACCTGTTTGAAGATGAAGCCAATTTTGACCGTTTACGCGCCTGCCGCTCCGCGCAGGAAGTTCTGGAATTAATTGATAACGCTACGGCAGCGGCCGTTTAAAAGGAACACCAAAATGTCATTACCTATGTTGCAGGTTGCGCTCGATAACCAATCTATGTCTTCCGCGTATGAAACGACGCGCCTGATTGCCGATGAAGTGGACATTATTGAAGTCGGTACGATTCTCTGCGTGGCTGAGGGCGTACGCGCCGTTCGCGACCTGAAGGCGCTCTATCCCAACAAAATCGTGCTGGCGGATGCCAAAATCGCCGATGCCGGTAAAATTCTCTCCCGCATGTGCTTTGAAGCCAACGCCGACTGGGTCACCGTGATCTGCTGCGCGGACATCAACACCACCAAAGGCGCGCTGGACGTAGCGAAAGAGTTCAACGGCGACGTCCAGATCGAACTGACCGGCTACTGGACCTGGGAGCAGGCGCAGGAGTGGCGTGAAGCGGGCGTTCAGCAGGTGGTTTATCACCGCAGCCGCGATGCCCAGGCCGCCGGCGTAGCGTGGGGCGAGGCGGATATCAGCGCGATCAAACGCCTGGCCGGGATGGGCTTTAAAGTCACCGTCACCGGCGGCCTGGCGCTGGAGGATTTGCCGCTGTTCCAGGGGATTCCGATCCACGTCTTTATCGCCGGTCGCAGCATTCGCGACGCCGCTTCCCCGGTGGAAGCCGCGCGGCAGTTTAAACGTTCGATCGCCCAGCTGTGGGGCTAAGGAGCGGCTATGCTGTCGAAACCTATTCCGCTCGGCATCTATGAAAAAGCGCTCCCCGCCGGGGAGTGCTGGCTGGAACGTCTGCGGCTGGCTAAGGCGCTCGGTTTTGATTTCGTCGAAATGTCGGTCGATGAAACTGATGACCGCCTGGCCCGGCTCGACTGGAGCCGGGAGCAGCGCTTCGCGCTGGTTAACGCGATTGCGGAAACCGGGGTGCGCGTGCCCTCAATGTGCCTGAGCGCCCATCGGCGCTTCCCGCTCGGTAGCGAAGACGACGCGGTACGGGCGCAGGGCCTGGAGATTATGCGCAAAGCGATTCGGCTGGCGCAGGATGTGGGGATTCGCGTAATCCAGCTGGCGGGCTACGACGTCTACTACCAGGAAGCCAATAACGAGACGCGTCGTCGTTTCCGCGATGGGCTAAAAGAGAGCGTTGAAATGGCCAGCCGCGCGCAGGTAACGCTGGCGATGGAAATTATGGACTACCCGCTGATGAACTCGATCAGCAAGGCGCTGGGCTACGCCCACTACCTGAATAATCCGTGGTTCCAGCTCTATCCGGACATCGGCAACCTTTCCGCCTGGGATAACGACGTACAGATGGAGCTTCAGGCCGGGATGGGGCATATCGTGGCGGTGCACATAAAAGACACGAAACCCGGCGTATTTAAAAACGTGCCGTTCGGCGAAGGCGTCGTCGATTTTGAACGTTGTTTCGAAACGCTCAAGCAGACGGGCTACTGCGGTCCGTATCTAATTGAAATGTGGAGCGAAACGACCGACGATCCCGCCGCCGAGGTCGCGAAAGCGCGCGATTGGGTGAAGGCGCGGATGGCCAGCGCCGGTCTGCTGGAGGTGGCATAATGCAAACGCTAAAACGGCAGGTTTTCGACGCCAACATGGATTTACCGCGCTACGGCCTGGTCACTTTTACCTGGGGTAACGTCAGCGCTATCGACCGCGAACGCGGGCTGGTGGCGATTAAGCCCAGCGGCGTCGCCTACGAGACCATGAAAGCGGACGATATGGTGGTCGTGGATCTCGAAGGGAACGTGGTGGAAGGACGCTATCGTCCTTCTTCCGATACCGCCACGCATCTGGCGCTGTATCGCCGCTATCCGAGCCTTGGCGGCGTGGTGCATACCCACTCGGCGCACGCGACGGCCTGGGCGCAGGCGGGTCTGGCTATTCCCGCTCTGGGGACGACCCACGCGGACTACTTCTTTGGCGACATTCCCTGCACCCGGGCGTTAAGCGCGCAGGAAGTGGCGGAGGCTTATGAGCTGAACACGGGCCACGTGATTATCGAAACGCTGGGTGACGTTGAGCCGCTGCATACGCCGGGCATCGTGGTCTATCAGCACGGGCCTTTTGCCTGGGGCAAGGATGCGCACGATGCGGTGCATAACGCGGTGGTGATGGAAGAGGTGGCGCGGATGGCGTGGATTGCTCGCGCGATCAACCCGCAGCTGAAGCCCATCGATAGCTGGCTGATGGACAAGCATTTTATGCGCAAGCACGGGCCAGATGCCTATTACGGGCAAAAGTGAAACAGGTGCTCCGGAGCATTTCATCTTTATGATGAATCAACCGGTCTGCTCCGGAGCCATTTTTAGTTTTGCTGATAAGCCGACGGCATGCAGCGCATGCCAACCAGCGTCACAACGCAGATTATCGCGCCGGCGTAAAACGTCGAGGCGGCGCCCAGAACTTCCCACAGCACGCCCGCACCGGCGCTGGCCAGCAGCAGGGCGATGCCGCTCATCAGGTTGAACATCCCGAACGCTGTTCCGCGCAGTTCAGGCGGGGCGGTGTGCGCCACCATCGCCGCCAGCAGACCCTGCGTCATGCCCATATGAATACCCCACAGCGCGACGCCGGCTAAAAGCGTGCTCCAGTGGCTGCTGAGCGCCAGCACGATATCGGCGGCGATCAGCACCAGCAGGCCCCACTGCAGCATTTTGCTGTGGCTCATGCTGTCCGATAGTTTCCCGAATGGATAGGCGGTCAGGCTGTAAACCAGATTCATGGCGACCATCACCAGCGGAATAGCGAACAGCGGGATCGCCATCTGCTGGGCGCGCAGGACCAGAAAGGCTTCGCTGAAGCGGGCAAGGGTAAAAATCGAGCCGATAGCCACCACCCACCAGTAGGCGGCGGAAAGCTTCTTGAGATTCTCGCGGCGCAGGGGGTTAGTGCGTTTCTGGACGACCGCCGTCCTGGGCTCTTTTAATCCAAAGCCCAGTAAAGCGATAGAGAGAACGGCGGGGATCGCCGCGACCCAAAAAATAGACTGGAAATCGTTATCCCAGAGAAACATCAGCGCGACGGCAAGCAGCGGCCCCAGAAAAGCGCCGATGGTATCCAGCGACTGGCGCAGCCCGTAGGCGGCTCCGCGAATTTCCGGTGGGGTGACGTCGGCGACCAGCGCATCCCGCGGCGCGCCGCGTATCCCTTTGCCCACGCGGTCGATCATCCGGGCGCTAAACACCACGCCTGAGGTGGGCGCGATGGCGAAAAGAGGCTTGCTCAGCGCACCCAGGCCATAGCCGAGCAGCGCCAGCCCTTTACGCTTGCCGACATAATCGCTGATGACGCCGGAAAACACCTTCAGTATCAGCGCGGTGGCTTCCGCGACGCCTTCGATAATGCCGATAATAATGACGCTGGCTCCCAGCGTGGTGGCCATAAATAGAGGGAGCAGGCTGTGGATCATTTCCGAGGAAACATCCATCAGCAGGCTAACGCCGCCAAGAACCCAAACCCCTTTTGGGATACGGCTTAGCGTGGCAAAACGCGGAACCATGAAGCACTCCGGATAATCATGCGGTTAAAGAGTGATTAAATCAGGTTACGCTGGCGCTGATAAGTCACGAGAAAAAATAATTCTCAATTGCATTAAGGCGCGATTGTGCGGGTATGACCGCCGGGCAATGCCATCGCTGGCTTCCCCCTGCAACGGGAAGAAGCCAACGATCCGGGAAAACTAGCGGTAAATGGCGGCACTGGCGTGAATGGCGCCGTCGCTTCCCGGTTCATGAATGAGGATCGGCTGGAAGTACTTCGCTCCCTGAGCATCGCTCTGCTGGCTAAGCGCCTGGTCGGCTTCCTGCTCGGTGGCGATGTTGTGGTTGATATAGATAACGCCGAGGCTCTGCACATCGTCCATGTTGCGGGCCTGGCGGGCATCGATTTTAATAGCAGCCAGCGCGTTGGCGCTCAACAAAAGCGCTGCCATCATGGTTATGAGGATGTATTTCATCACCTACCTCCTTATGACGCTCCTGACGTTCACCCGCTTCCCTGGGGTATGGATTGCTTCTGATCTAAGTGTAATCTCTGCCTGTCTGGCGTATCGCGACCATTTCTGATGCAGTTGTTCAAAAAATTGTCGCTTCCGTCGTTGATTAATTTTAAATCACTGGCTTAAGGTCACTTCGCGCTTAGTGCGAATTATTTGCACAATTCACTTGTCTTAAACCCCGCTCGCCCGTATTATGACGCGTCAATTTTTCAGCCGCCCTTTAACACGTTCCTTGCCTCCATGGGCCGCGGCTGACCCAGACAGGAGGCTGAATAATCCGTAAGGAGCAATTCGATGCGTCATTACGAAATCGTTTTTATGGTCCATCCTGACCAGAGCGAACAGGTTCCGGGCATGATCGAACGTTACACTGGTGCAATCACTGCAGCAGAAGGTACGATCCACCGTCTGGAAGACTGGGGCCGCCGTCAGCTGGCTTATCCGATCAACAAACTGCACAAAGCTCACTACGTTCTGCTGAACGTTGAAGCGCCGCAGGAAGCGATCGATGAGCTGGAAACTAACTTCCGCTTCAACGACGCCGTTATCCGCAGCATGGTAATGCGTACTAAGCACGCTGTTACCGAAGCATCTCCGATGGTTAAAGCGAAAGACGAGCGCCGTGAGCGTCGCGAAGATTTCGCCAACGAAACCGCAGATGATTCTGAAGCTGGGGATTCTGAAGAGTAATCCTGATGACCAACCGTCTGGAGCTGTCCGGCATTGTATGCAGGACTCCACTTCGTAAGGTCAGCCCGTCAGGAATTCCACACTGCCAGTTCGTGCTTGAGCATCGTTCGGTGCAGGAGGAAGCCGGTTTTCACCGGCAGGCATGGTGCCAGATGCCCGTGATAATCAGCGGACACCAGAACCAGGCCATTACTCACAGTATAACGGTCGGTAGCGCAGTAATCGTTCGAGGGTTCATCTCTTGCCACAAGGCAAAGAACGGCTTGAGCAAAATGGTTCTGCATGCCGAGCAGATTGAATTGATAGATTCTGGAGACTAGCCATATGGCACGTTATTTCCGTCGTCGCAAGTTCTGCCGTTTCACCGCGGAAGGCGTTCAAGAGATCGACTATAAAGATATCGCTACGCTGAAAAACTACATCACCGAAAGCGGTAAGATTGTCCCGAGCCGTATCACCGGTACCCGTGCAAAATATCAGCGTCAGCTGGCACGCGCTATCAAACGCGCTCGCTACCTGTCCCTGCTGCCGTACACTGATCGTCATCAGTAATCGGTCACGGTCCATTAATACGACTTTGAGAGGATAAGGTAATGCAAGTTATTCTGCTTGATAAAGTAGCAAACCTGGGTAGCCTGGGTGATCAGGTTAACGTTAAAGCGGGCTATGCTCGTAACTTCCTGGTACCACAGGGTAAAGCTGTTCCTGCTACCAAGAAAAACGTTGAATTCTTCGAAGCACGCCGTGCTGAACTGGAAGCCAAACTGGCTGAAGTTCTGGGCGCTGCTAACGCACGTGCTGAAGCAATCAACGCACTGGGCACCGTTACCATCGCGTCTAAATCTGGCGACGAAGGTAAACTGTTCGGTTCCATCGGTACTCGCGACATCGCTGACGCTGTAACTGCAGCTGGCGTTGCCGTTGCTAAGAGCGAAGTTCGTCTGCCGAACGGCGTTCTGCGCACCACCGGTGAGCACGAAGTGGACTTCCAGGTTCACAGCGAAGTTTTCGCTAAACTGGTTGTTAACGTTGTAGCTGAGTAATTTTTTACTCAACTCACGTCGAGACGCCGGCCTTGTGCCGGCGTTTTGCTTTTCTGTCTTTGTCGAATCTTTTCCTGGTATGGTGGCTATTCTTAGCAACTTTCTGGATAATAAAATAAAACACTATTTTATTTCTGGTGAAGTGAATGGACGCACCCTCGATTTTTTCCCGCAAGAAAGTGGCTTATGCCTGCGCAACCCTCTGCTGTCTGCTGTGGGGAAGCTCCTATCCGGCGATTAAAAGCGGCTATGAACTGTTTCAGATTGCCACTGATGATGTGCCGTCTAAAATCGTCTTTGCTGGCTATCGCTTTCTGTTTGCCGGCGCGCTGCTGCTGCTCTTCGCGCTGGTGCAGCGTAAGCCGATTGCCCGCTTGAATCCCCGTCAGTGCGGGCAGCTGGCGATACTGGGCGTCACGCAAACCTCTATCCAGTACGTTTTCTTCTACGTTGGCCTGGCGTTTACCACCGGCGTGAAGGGATCGATTATGAACGCCACCGGTACCTTCTTCAGCGTTCTGCTGGCGCACTTTATCTATCAGAATGACAGGCTGAGCTACAACAAAGCCATCGGCTGTATTGTCGGCTTTGCCGGCGTGATGCTGGTCAACGTTAATCGTTCATTGAGCGATTTTAGCTTTGTCTGGCAGGGTGACGGCTTTGTGGTGCTGGCGGCGTTTATCCTGTCGGCGGCGACGCTGTACGGGAAGCGCATTTCGCAGACGGTTGACCCGACGGTGATGACCGGCTGGCAGCTGGCGTTTGGCGGCCTGGTACTGGTCGGCGGCGGCTATCTGACCGGCGGCACCCTTGAGGTTCACAGCGCCGCTGCTGCGCTGGTTCTGGCTTATTTGACGCTGCTCTCTTCCATCGCCTTTGCGCTATGGAGCGTGCTGCTCAAGCATAACCGGGTGAGCATGATTGCGCCGTTCAACTTTGTGGTCCCGGTCGCCGGC
This sequence comes from Klebsiella sp. GN_Kp190, assembly GCF_040061795.1. Taxonomy (NCBI): domain Bacteria; kingdom Pseudomonadati; phylum Pseudomonadota; class Gammaproteobacteria; order Enterobacterales; family Enterobacteriaceae; genus Klebsiella; species Klebsiella sp. GN_Kp190. The sequence continues at coordinate 33,736 of NZ_JBEAFN010000066.1, read as the reverse complement.
ACCGTACTGTCGGCCATCTTCCTCGGCGAGAATATTCTTGAACTGAAATATGCGGTTGCGCTGGCGCTGGTGTGCGCCGGGATCTGGTGGGTGAATAAGCCGGGGACAACATCCGGGAAATCGCCACAGCAGGCCGGGTAAGCTACCCGGCCGTGAGGCCTTAACGGACGCGAATAAAGCTGCCGTTCGACTGGCGGGTAAACAGCACCTGCTGGCCGCCGCCGGTATCGATAGTCAGCCCGGTGACCACGCCGCTGGCGTTCTGACGGATCTGGACCGTCTGCCCGGTCTGCAGTGAGCTTAGCGGTTTACCGGCGCCTTCCACCTGGGCCATGGCGTAAACGTCGGTCGGCGGCAGGTTGTGGTCGCGGAACAGCTGCGCGAGAGTTTTCCCCGATTCAATACGGTAGGTCCGCCACTGCTGCTCGATGCCGGGAGTCGACTGCGGCTCCTGATAAGGCTGAGATGCGGTCTGCGGCTGATCCGGCTGCTCATCCTGAATCGGCTCCGGTGCGACCGGCGCCACCTGATCGGCATCGTTGACCGGCGGCGTGTTGGTGATGGGCGGCAGCGGGACCGCCTGATTGCCGGAAGAGGGCTGCGACTGGGATTGCAGGTTGAGATTCGCCTCGCGGCTGGCCTGAACCGGGCTGCTGTTATCCTCGGAAGGGAGCAGAACGCCGATAATTACCAGCAGCGCCCCGGCAATGATGCCGCGGCGGTGCATCGGCGGTAGCGGATCCATGAGGCGAAAATGATCCGGGGCGTGCCAGATCTTCGCCAGGGTAGATGTCAGTTCAAAGCGCCCGGGCATGGCTTTCCTCCTGCTCCGCATATTTTTATCCTGTAAATAAAGTATATACCCTAAATAATTTAAGTCGCAGGACAAGGTTTGCCTTGAACAGCGCTTGCGCTGGCCCCGTAGGGGCGAGGCCGCAGGCAGAGTAACGCGGCAAGCCAGTAAGTTCCCAGGAGCATAGATAACTATGTGACTGGGGCGCGCTGGCGAAACCAACGCTCCTGCAACTTAAAGTATGACGGGTATAGATGGCTAACTTCCTGAAGGACGAGACAAAGCTATGTTTCGTGAGGTTAACCTTATCTCTCTATTGTTTCTGTTTCCCTTAGATTTGTCATCATCCAGGCGACAAAGTTTTACCCGTCGTGCTATGGCTGATATGCTTCCCACCTCTTTTCTCCGCTCGCCGCCTTTCGCAATTTGAAGGCCCGGGAGCATGAGAATCCCCACCAAAAAAGGAACAAAGATGGCAACCCCAACTTTTGACACGATCGAAGCACAGGCAAGTTACGGTATCGGCTTGCAGGTTGGACAACAGCTGAGCGAATCTGGCCTGCAGGGGCTGCTGCCGGAAGCGCTGGTCGCGGGTATTGCTGACGCGCTGGAAGGTCAACAGCCGCAGGTGCCGGTGGAAGCCGTTCACCGCGCGCTGCGCGAAATCCACGAACGCGCTGACGCCGTGCGTCGCGAGCGTTTCCAGGAAATGGCCGCGGATGGCGAGAAATACCTGGAAGAAAACCGCGAGCGCGAAGGCGTGAACAGCACCGAGTCTGGCCTGCAGTTCCGCGTTCTGACCCAGGGCGAAGGCCCGATCCCGGCGCGTACTGACCGCGTTCGCGTTCACTACACCGGCAAGCTGATCGACGGCACCGTCTTCGATAGCTCCGTTGCGCGCGGCGAACCGGCTGAATTCCCGGTGACCGGGGTGATCGGCGGCTGGATTGAAGCGCTGACGCTGATGCCGGTGGGTTCCAAATGGGAACTGACGATTCCGCACAGCCTGGCCTACGGCGAGCGCGGCGCGGGCGCATCCATTCCTCCGTTCAGCACCCTGATTTTTGAAGTTGAACTGCTGGATATTATCTAAACAGCAGGTGCTTCCTCTCCCGTATGGGGGAGGGAGCCGCTTTAAATAGTGTAAAACCCTTAAGTTGAGCGTTTGGTGGAGCTTTATATTGCATATCTGCTTAATGGGTGTATTTTTGTGAGCTGTTTCGCGTAACCGGAGTGATATAACACTCACTTTAAACATAAAATTAACATTATATCTAAATCATAGTATTCATCCCTCCGATTCTTACCTAATATCGATAAACCCTCGTTCCGGGGTTAATACGAATGAAGGGCCAGTAGAGCCCGAACAACACAGACAGGTACAACAGGAAAAAATCACATGGTAGATCAGGTAAAAGTCGCTGCCGACGAACAGGCTCCGACTGAACAATCGCTGCGGCGAAATCTCACTAACCGGCATATTCAGCTTATTGCTATCGGTGGTGCGATTGGCACCGGGCTGTTTATGGGCTCAGGCAAAACCATCAGCCTTGCCGGGCCGTCAATTATTTTTGTTTATATGATCATCGGCTTTATGCTGTTTTTCGTCATGCGCGCCATGGGCGAACTGCTGCTGTCGAATCTCGAATACAAGTCGTTCAGCGATTTTGCCGCCGACCTGCTGGGCCCCTGGGCAGGCTATTTTACCGGCTGGACCTACTGGTTCTGCTGGGTGGTAACCGGGATGGCGGACGTGGTGGCGATCACCGCCTATGCGCAGTTCTGGTTCCCGGGACTCTCCGACTGGGTCGCCTCGCTGGCGGTCATCCTGCTGCTGCTGGGCCTTAACCTCGCCACCGTGAAGATGTTCGGCGAGATGGAGTTCTGGTTTGCGATGATCAAAATTGTCGCTATCGTGGCGCTGATTGTCGTCGGCCTGGTGATGGTGATGATGCACTTCCAGTCACCGACCGGCGTAGAGGCCTCTTTCGCCCATCTGTGGAATGACGGCGGCTGGTTCCCGAAAGGCATCAGCGGATTCTTTGCCGGCTTCCAGATAGCGGTATTCGCCTTTGTGGGCATCGAACTGGTGGGAACCACGGCGGCGGAAACCAAAGATCCTGAGAAATCCCTGCCGCGGGCGATTAACTCGATTCCAATCCGCATCATTATGTTCTACGTCTTTGCGCTGATCGTGATTATGTCAGTGACGCCGTGGAGCTCCGTCGTGCCGTCAAAGAGCCCGTTCGTTGAGCTGTTTGTGCTGGTCGGGCTGCCGGCGGCGGCAAGCCTGATCAACTTCGTGGTGCTGACCTCGGCGGCCTCTTCCGCTAACAGCGGCGTGTTTTCCACCAGCCGTATGCTGTTCGGTCTGGCGCAGGACGGACAGGCGCCGAAAATGTTCGCCAAGCTGTCGAAGCGCGCGGTACCGGCGAAAGGCCTGACCTTCTCCTGTATGTGTCTGCTGGGCGGCGTAGTCATGCTGATGGTCAATCCAAGCGTGATCGCGGCGTTTACCATGATTACCACGGTGTCGGCGATCCTGTTTATGTTCGTCTGGACGATTATCCTGTGCTCGTATCTGGCCTATCGCAGAAAGCGTCCGCAGCTGCATGAGCAGTCCAAATATAAGATGCCGCTGGGCAAACTGATGTGCTGGGTGTGCATGGCATTCTTCGTCTTTGTGCTGGTCCTGCTGACGCTGGAAGCCGATACCCGCGAAGCGCTGATGGTGACCCCGCTGTGGTTTGTGCTGCTCGGCGCGGGCTGGCTGTTTGCCGGCAAGAAGCGCCTGGCGAAATAAAAAATCTTCGGCAGCGGTTTTTAACGTTGCTTGCAACGGTCCGTCATAAAAAAGGCCACCCGGGGTGGCCAATAAGACTGACAATGTCGAGGGCGCCTGCGGGCGCCTTTTTATTTACTTTCCGGCGAGGGCACGCGGGAACAGTACGTTATTTTCAAGGCTGATGTGCTCCATCAGGTCATCAATCAGCTCGTTGATGCCGTTGTACATCGCTTTCCAGGTAGTGCAGGCTTCCGCCGGCGGCGTCACGTTCTGCGTGATGTGCTTAATCACCTCCAGCAGCTCGCCCGCTTCATCATGCTCGCTTTCCATGACGCTGATAGGACCGCCGGCCTGCGTTCCCATGCCCTGTTTGATCATCGGGAACAGAATCTGCTCCTCTTTCATCATATGGCTGGAAAGCTCCTGGTGCAGTATGGTCAGATACTTGGTTAAGCCTTTCGGAACGTTGGGCTTGTCGGCGTGAACGCGCTCGACTTTAGTGGCCTGTAAAATCAGCTCCGGCAGCTGCTCGCGATGCCGGTCGTGATAGCGAACGATAATGTGATCGATGATTTCCGCATAGGGCGCAGCCCGCCAGTCGCGCTCTACCGGCACTTCCGCCAGTTTGGCCAGCTCGGCTTCAATCACCGCGACGTCCAGCTCTTTGCGCGACGCCGCGCGCTCCAGCGTCTGTTTGCCGCCGCAGCAGTAGTCCATATCGTATTGACGGAACAGCGCGGAGGCGCGCGGAATCGTCAGCGCCAGCTCGCCTAAAGGTTGGTCACGGAAAGCCATAGCAGTTACCTCGTCATCAAGAATATAAGTTGTATTTTAAATGCATCTTATGTACCTGGGAATACCCCTTTAGGATACCAGGCTATTTTTTCTCGCTGACCAGCTCCTGCAGCGCGGGCTTTTCCGGGCGGGCACGCACGGCGGACACCACGCCGAGCACCAGCAGCAGGATACCGCTGAAGGTGAGAAGCGGGGGCAGGCTCTGGCGCAGAATAAAGGTATACAGCAGTCCGGCAAGGGTTTCGAAGACGATCAGCGGCCCGAGGATCACCGTTGGCAGACGCTGGCTGGCAACGTTCCAGCACCACGCGCCGACCCATGAACAGAAGATAGCGATCGCCAGCATCAGGGTGACAAACATCGCCGGACGCGGGCCGAAGGGGAGCGGAAAGTCCGCGTGCTGGCCGTGCAGCCACCCGCAGGCGATAAGGTATCCGGCCAGGGATACCGGCAGGGTCACCAGCGCCTGCGCGGTGGCCCACATCATCGGCGGTTTATCCGGATTTTCCCGCAGCCAGCGGGCGTTGCGCAGCGCGTACCAGGCCCAGCATACCACCGAGATCAGCGCCAGCGCGATACCGGAGCCGTAGCGCCACGGGCTGAAATCGGGTAAGCCCTGATGCAGCTCGGCGATATTGACGCACGCCAGGCCGAGGGCAATACAGACCAGCGCCGGGAACAGGCGTCGCCACGGCAGCTTGCCGTCGCGCTGGCTATAGAGCAGGTTGGCGAAAACCGGCAGCACGACCGGCAGGGTGCCGATGATCATCGTCGATACCGGCGCGCCGGTACGCTGAATCGCGCTGGCCAGGCAGACGTAATAGATTAAGTTGCCCATCATGGTCAGCCCCAGCGCCGTCCACCAGTCTTTCCCGGTGAGCTGGCGCAGCCGCGCGCGGCCCAGCCAGGCCAGCGGCAGGGCGATCAGCCCCAGCGCCAGATAGCGCCCCATCGACTGTAAAACCGCCGGGTATTCCGGCACCAGTAAAGGACCCACGAATATCAATCCCCACATCAGCCCTGCCAGCAGGGCGTACAGCACACCACTAATCATCACGCCTTCCATTACTCTTTTCGTTGGCGACAGTGTAGGCGAGGCAAAAGCGGGAATATTGTATGAGGTTGCGCATTAGCGCGGGAGAACCTGCTTTTGATAACGCACCGGCGTAATGCCGTAGCGGCGGGTGAACGCGCGGGTCAGGTGCGACTGGTCGGTCAGCCCGGCGGCGAGAGCGACGTCGGCGGCGGGCATGCCGTGGGTGAGAAACGCTTTAGCGCGCCACAGGCGAATCGCCATCAGCATCTGGTGCGGCGTAACGTGGAAGTGCGCTTTGAACTGGCGCTGGAAATGGTATGGGCTCAGCGCCGCCACCTGCGCCAGCTCATCAAGGGTCACCGTACGCATATAGTTATCGTGCAGATAGTCGCGCACCCGCTCGAAGCGGTGGCGGGCTTCGGGCAGCGCAGCGGCGTGATGGGCAAACGGGCGGAAGGTATCGATCAAATCCAGCAGCAGCCCCTGCTGCGCCAGCGGATCGTCAGTATGCCACAGGCCGTAGATGAGATTGCCGATTTGCCGGGAGCGCAGGGGATCCTGACGCACCACCTCGCTGAACCACCAGTGGCGCACGCCGGTCACCTCTTCCAGCGTATCCGGGTCGAGATAAATCATCCGATAGCGCCAGCCGTCGGCGGTCTCCGCCTCGCCGGTGTGCAGCTCATCGGGGTTCATGGTGACGATCGAGTTAACCGAAGCCACGTGCTGGCTGCCGCGATAGCGAAAACGCTCGGCGCCAAGCTCTATCGCGCCGATACCAAAAGCTTCATGGGTGTGCGGTTCAAAGGCGTAGCGGGAGATATGGGCATGGTACAGCTCAACGCCGGGCAGCTGCGCCAGATGGCGAAAGCGCGCGCTGTCTCTTTCATCACTGAACTGTTCTGGTACGCCTTGCATGCGATAACTCCCGACGGACATCCGTGCATTATTGAGGATGGCCCGCCGGGATGCTACAAAAATTAACCACTATGTAACAGTTACAGAATGCCTTTGACGCTCTCTGCCAGCGTCGTGGTTGGGCGACCGATGAGCTTACTCAGGGTGCGGCTATCGTCGAACAGACCGCCTTTGGACGCGCCGGTATCAGAATCCGCCAGCATGTCAGCCAGGCCAGCGGGCAGGCCTACGCCCTTCAGCGCGGCGGCGAAGTCGGCTTCGCTGAGGTTTTGATACACCACGTTTTTACCGCTTTGTTTGCTCAGCTCAGCGGCTAGTTCGCTGAGGGTCCACGCTTCATCGCCCGCCAGCTCGTACACTTTTCCGGCATGGCCCTCTTCGGCGATAACGCGAGCGGCGGCGGCGGCGTAGTCCGCGCGGGTGGCGGAGGCGATTTTGCCGTTACCGGCCGCGCCGATAAATACGCCATGTTCAATCGACGGCGGCGCGCTGGCAAGGTAGTTTTCGGTGTACCAGCCGTTGCGCAGCAGGGCATACGCAATGCCGGAGTCGGCGAGCATTTTCTCGGTGGCGATATGCTCATCCGCCAGCCCCAGCGGGGAGGTATCGGCGTGCAGCAGGCTGGTGTAGGCGATAAATTTCACGCCGGCGGCTTTCGCCGCGTTAATCACGTTGCGGTGCTGGACGGCGCGCTGGCCGACTTCGCTGGACGAGATCAGCAGCAGTTTGTCCACGCCCTGCAGGGCGGCGGTCAGCGCGGCTTCATCGCTGTAGTCGGCCTGACGAACCACTACGCCCTTTTGGCTCAGCGATTCGGCCTTCGCCGGGTTGCGCACGATAGCCACAACCTGGCCTGCGGGGACGGTAGTTAACAGATTTTCCAGGACGTGCTGGCCAAGCTGGCCGGTTGCGCCGGTAATTGCGATCATAGGTCTTCTCCTTCGTGTTCATTGGCAGTTGTGGTAAGCTAACACCTTAACTAACTTTTAGTAAGTACGTACAAAAAGGTAAGTGTGAATATGGCGAATCTGACGCTGAGCGAGCAGCTACGCAACGGCAACCTGTTTGCCGAACAGTGCCCCTCGCGGGAAGTGCTCAAGCACGTGACCAGCCGCTGGGGCGTACTGATTTTGGTGTCCCTGCGCGATGGCACCCATCGGTTTAGCGATCTGCGGCGTAAGATCGGCGGCGTCAGCGAAAAGATGCTGGCCCAGTCGCTCCAGGCGCTGGAGCAGGATGGCTTTCTTAACCGCGTGTCGTACCCGGTGGTACCGCCGCACGTTGAATATAGTCTGACTCCGCTCGGTGAGCAGGTGAGCGAGAAGGTGGCGGCGCTGGCGGACTGGATTGAGCTGAACCTGCCCGCGGTTCTGGCGAACCACGAACAGGTAGCCTGAGGATGATGTCAGGATAGCCCCGGTAAGCGCAGCACAACCGGGGAACCGGCAATTATTTACTCAAACCCAGCTGATAAATGGCAAAGCCGATATCGTCGGTAGCCACCTGGCGCATCGGGTATTGCGCTTTCTCTTTGATAAACGCCGCGGCCTTATCGCCTGGTGAGGTTTCAAAGCGAATATCCAGCGGTACGGTGCTGTGGATCGGCGCCAGGCGCCAGTTGTTATCCGCCGCCGGATGGATCTCGCCGTTTTTCTTCGACTCCGCGCCAATCCACGCCGCCAGCACCGAGCGGTTTTCATCCGGCGAGGCGAACGCGATATGATCCTCGCCGGTGCCCTGGAATTTACCGCCGTAAGCGCGGTAGTTATTGGTCGCGATGAGGAAAGTGGCGTTCGGATCGATTGGCTTGCCGTTAAAGGTCAGGTTTTTAATTCGCTCGGCCTGCGGATTAACGGGCTGACATTCGCCGTCATAGCGCGCCGGCTGGGTGATATCGATCTGGTAGTTCACGCCATCGATGACATCGAAGTTGTAGGTGCGAAAGCCGTCCCAGTTAATCAGCGACTGCGGCTTGCTGCTGCCGGGGTCAATCTGATTGAACTGCCCGGCGGAGCACTCCAGCCACTCTTTAACCTCTTTACCGCTGACTTTCATTACCACCAGGGTGTTGGGATACAGGTAGAGGTCGGCGGCGTTGCGGAAGGTGAGCTGCCCTTTTTCCACTTCAACAAAGCTGGCGGGGTCATTTTTGCGTCCGCCGACTTTAAACGGCGCGGCGGCGGAGAGTACCGGTAGTTTCGCCAGATCCGGGTCGCCCTGAATATAGTGCTCAACGTAGGCCTTCTGGGCCATATTGACCACCTGTACGGTCGGATCGTCCTGCACCAGCGCCAGATAGCTGTACATATTGTCCGAGGATTGACCAATCGGTTTGCCGACAAACTCGCGAGTGGCGTCATGGTCGGCTTTTAGTACCGCCACCATGTTGCTGTCTTCTGCCGCCAGCGATTTCTTCGCCACCGCATCGTAGATCGGCCGCGCTTCGGCTTTCGCTGCGCTGACCTGCCATTTACCGCTGTCGTTGTTCAGAACCAGATCGACCACCCCAAGGTGATCGCCCCACATGCCCGGCATCACTGCCGGTACGCCGTTCAGCGTACCTTTCGCGATATCTGCGCCTTTGATACCGGCAAAATCTTTGCTCGGGAAGACGGCGTGCGCGTGGCCGAACATAATGGCATCGACCCCAGGCACCTGGCTTAAATAGTAAACGGAGTTCTCCGCCATCGCCTGATACGGGTCGGCGGAAAGGCCGGAGTGGGCAATGACCACCACCACGTCCGCACCTTTCTCACGCATTTCCGGGACAAACTTGCGCGCGGTGGCGGTAATGTCATTGACGGTGACTTTGCCGCTGAGATTGGCTTTATCCCAGGTCATAATCTGCGGCGGTACGAAGCCGATATAGCCAATGCGCAGGGTCTGAGTTTTGCCATCGCTATCCTGTACCTGGGTATCCTGAATCAGATAAGGCGTAAACATCGGTTGGCCGGTTTTGGCGTCAATAATATTGGCGTTCACGTAGGGGAATTTTGCCCCGGCCAGCGCTTTGTGCAGGAAGTCGAGCCCGTAGTTAAACTCGTGGTTGCCGAGGTTACCTACGACATAATCCAGGGTATTCATCGCCTTGTAGACCGGGTGAACATCGCCTTCTTTCAGTCCCTTCGCCGCCATATAGTCGCCCAGCGGGCTGCCCTGAATAACGTCGCCGTTATCGACCAGCACGCTGTTTTTGGCTTCCTGGCGCGCTTTCTCAATCAGGGTTGCGGTGCGCACCAGGCCAAATTTTTCCGTGGCGCTGTCTTTGTAATAGTCAAAGTCCATCATATTACTGTGCAGATCGGTGGTTTCCATGATCCGCAAATCGACCGTCGCCGCATTTACGCTGGCGGCGATCAGCGTGGCCAGCAGCGTTGCGCTAAACTTAATCATCAGTGGCGTCCTTTTTTATGAGCAATGGCACAGAAGAAAATGTATTTACATTCTGTTGCTTACAGAAATGTGAATCATGCCAGAAAAGCGGTGAAAGAAACCGCCATCGTTATCACAGATAGCGGAACTCACAATGATGCGATATAAATAAAACAACGAGTTAACGCCACTGTAACCAGACGAGGTGGAGAATGTTAGAACAAGTATGTCAGCTAGCACGGAACGCGGGCGATGCCATCATGGAAGTTTACGATGGAAAACAGCCGATGGACGTTGCCAGCAAGAAGGACGATTCTCCGGTCACGGCCGCGGATATTGCGGCGCACAAGGTGATTATCAGCGGCCTGCTGGCGCTGACGCCCGATATTCCGGTTCTGTCGGAAGAGGACCCGCCGGCCTGGGAGGTGCGCCAGCACTGGCAGCGCTACTGGCTGGTGGACCCGCTGGACGGCACCAAAGAATTTATCAAGCGCAACGGCGAGTTTACCGTCAATATCGCCTTGATTGAAAACGGGAAGCCGATCCTTGGCGTGGTCTACGCGCCGGTGATGAAGGTGATGTACAGCGCGGAAAAGGGCAAAGCGTGGAAAGAGGAGTGCGGCGTTCGCAAGCAGATTCAGGTCCGCGATGCGCGTCCGCCGCTGGTGGTGATTAGCCGCTCCCACGGCAATGACCCGGAGCTGCAGGAGTATCTGGAGCAGCTTGGCGAACACCAGACCACCTCAATCGGTTCATCGCTGAAGTTCTGTCTGGTCGCCGAAGGGCAGGCCCAGCTTTATCCGCGCTTCGGGCCGACCTCCACCTGGGACACCGCGGCCGGTCATGCGGTCGCCAGCGCCGCCGGGGCGCACGTTCACGACTGGCAGGGGCGTACCCTTGATTACACGCCGCGTGAATCGTTCCTCAACCCCGGCTTCCGGGTCTCTATTTATTGAGCAGCTTGTGCAGCAGGGCAACCACCTGCTGCACCTCTTCCTGGCTAAGCGCGCCGTCTTTAGCCCACTGTACGCGGCCATCTTTATCCAGCACCACGATGGCCGAACTCTCTTCATTAAGCTGCCACGCTTTGCGGACCACACCGTTGCTGTCGACGATAAACTGCGACCAGGGGTAGAGCTGCTTGTTGCTCTCAATACTGCTGCGGACAAACATGCCTGAACCCGGGATAGCGTCATCGGTATTGACGATTGTGGTGGTTTGATAGCGATCGTGCGGGAGCTTCGCGCTTTTAATCGCTTCAATCAGGGTCGCGTTTTTTTCTTTTGCCGACGAGCGCCCGGCAATATGCTGCACGACGCGCACTTTCCCCACCAGCTGCGCGCTATTCCAGCTTTTATAGCTAAACTTATCGTTGTTCAGTACCAGCTCCCCCCGATCCGCGACGCCGACCGGCGCAACGCGCTGGCCATCGACAAAGTTATGCGCCGACGCCATCAGCGGGAACAGGAGACATGAAACGGCCAGTAATCTACGTAGGGTCATGGTGTTTCCTTTTATTATCTGTGCAGGTGATCCGACCACTTGGTCTGCTTTAATCATAAGTGCGATTTATGGGCATTACCCGCAATGATGGTGCCAGTTTGCGTGTTGACGCACAATTCCGTCTAAAATCGGCGACTTATACTACCTTCATCGGATGCCTGAAACGAAAACTCTGAATTATTGTCATCATAAGGTAAATAAACTTATACAAACTGGGTATCACTCAGATTCTGGACTATAGTTTCAGGGCATTAAAATTTGCGATTCCGGTACGTGGGCTAACTGTGGCACCACAGGAGCGTAACCCTGGCAGGAGACAACAATGAAAATTTTCCAACGCTACAACCCGCTACAAGTAGCGAAGTACGTGAAGATCCTGTTCCGTGGACGTTTGTATATCAAGGACGTTGGCGCTTTTGAGTTTGATAAGGGCAAAATCCTTATCCCGAAGGTTAAGGACAAGCTGCATTTGTCAGTGATGTCTGAAGTCAACCGCCAGGTGAGCCGTCTGCAAACAGAGATGGCATAACCTGAAAAGAGGTATGACTACACGGTAAAAAGGCGGCTCCCTAAGGGAGCCGTTGATGTTTCTGGACCTATCCCTTCATTTCCGCATAGCGTTTACGGTACTCGCCCGGGGGAATGCCGTTATGTTTACGGAAAATGCGCGTGAAATAGACCGGGTCTCCGTAACCTACCGACAGGGCGATTTTGTTAAGCGGCAGGGAGGTGCTCTGGATCAGCCACCTCGCGCGGTTGATGCGCTGCGCCTCGCGCCAGGCGTAAACCGTTTGCCCCAGCTCATTTTTGAACAAATGCGCCAGCCGCGAAGGGGAGAGAAAAACCATCGCCGCCAGGGTCTCGATCTTCATCTCCTGGGCAATATGTTCGTTAAGATAGTCGCACACCGCGTTAATCCGCGGGTCGTGGGCGTGGCGGTTGCTGATCGGCTGTCGCTGAAAGCAGTTCAGGATCAGGCGCTCCAGCGCATTCATCGCCAGCGCCTCCGACAGCGGGGCGGAAGCGGAGTGGTGGCGGATAACTTCATAGAACAGATCGCGCAGACTCTGCAGCTGCTCAGGATCGTTGACCGTGGTTTTACCAATGCCGTGGGTCGTTTGATCCCATTTTAGCCAGTCTATCCAGTAGGGCCGGGGGATGAAGTAGATCCATAAATGATCCCAGTATTCGCTGTGTTCGTCCCGTCCGTAATGGTGCGGAACGCCGGGCGGGAAGAGCAGCAGATCGTTTTCACGACACAGAAGGGAGCCGTCTCCCGCTTTCGCGCGCGCCTGGCCGCGAAGCGTCAGATTGATGATGTAACCTTTCATCCCCTGCGGGCGGTTTATGTAGTAGTCCAGCTTTGAGCCGCGGGTGATGGGGGTAAAGCCGGCGACGACCCAGGCGTTGAAGGTAAAGGTCTTCATCAATGGCGAGAAGTTCAGTAGCTCATTGATATCCAGTTCCATCGTTTCTCCCGCCCGAGCGCCGCCGCCCGCTTAACTTTCGATGATAGTAAATTCCCATGCTTTGAGGCGCAACGGCTGGCCGCAGCTAACTTTTTCCCCGCTCAACAGCGCGTTGCCCGATGTCTCGCTGATAAACGCCTGCGGTTCGCCGGAGTAGTTGAACAGGAAGTGGATGCTGTTGCCGTCGCGGTTGCGCATCTTTTTGACCACCAGCGGATAGCGGTAGGCTGATGTACGTGAACGCAGATCCAGTCCTGCGGTCAGCCGATCGAACAGCTGGCTAATCAACGTTTTCTGCGGCAGGAAGCCAACGTAAATCGCCCGACCCTGAGCGTAATCCGCCTCGGTGGCGGCGGCATAGTCGCCCCATGCCGGATGCTGATAGCGCAGTAGCGTACGGGTACCGGCGTCCGGCGTCAGCAGCTCCATCCACAGCTCGGCCTGATTGTCTTGACGGCAATCAATGTCCGCGCTGCAGGCGCGTACCGTGGTTTCTTCCGGCAGGGTGAATTGACTGTAGCTCACGCCGCAGCTCTCGCGCAAAATTCCCGGCTGCGCGCCGCTGCGCACCTTCACGTTTTCATCGCTAAAGCCTGATTTAAAGCCGATCAGCGCTCTGCCGCCCTGCTCGATATAGCGGTTGATGCGCGTCAGCAGGCCATCATCGGCGGCGTAGAGTCCGGGTACGATCAGCGCGCGGTAGCGCGCGGTTTCCTCGTTAACGTCGTGGATAATATCGAGGCTGATATTGTGGTCGTACAGCGCATCGTGGAAGCGGCGGAAAATATCGTTATAAATATTGCCCTGCGCGTCGCCGGGACGGAACTGGTTAAGGGCGTCCATCGCCTCATTGCTTATCAGCAGCGCGACGTCGTTTTCTGCCTTCAGCTCCGCCAGCTGCGGCGACAGGCGGGCAAAGTCAGCCCCGATAGTGGTGGCCTCCTGCCAGGTCGCGTTGCGCGAGAAGTCGTGGCTTAACAGCCCCTTCCAGTAGGTCTCGAACGCGTTATGAATCGAATGCCAGTGCCAGTAAGAGACCATTGCCGCCCCCGAGGCCACGTGGCTAAAAGCCTGCAGGCGCAGCTGGCCCGGATAAGGTGTCCACTGGGCAAAGCCCTGCGCCTGGGTTTCCAGCACGAAGTAATTCTTACCCTGCTTTAGCGAACGCGTAATGGCGCCGCCAAACGCGATTTCTCGCCCGGTCAGGTGTTTCTGGCTCGGATGATAGATATCGACTCCGGCAATATCCAGCGTCTGCGCCGCCGCAAAATGGTCAACTCGCGGCTGCACGCCGTAGGAGTAGCCGCGCCATTCAAAATCGAAGTTGTGGGTGACGAACTGATGCGGCTGGGCATATTCGCGCACGATCTCCGCCTGCCAGGCGAGATACTCCGTCACCTGCTGGCGCTGGTAGCGGGAGAACGCGCAGGCGAGGCTGGCGTTGATAGTGTTTTCGACCGGCGGAAAATCCTGCCAGCTATCGATGCGGTTGCTCCAGTAGTCCAGACCAAAATCGTTATTCAACTGGTCAAGGTCGGGGTATTTTTCCTGCAGGCTGCGTACAAAACCCTCCTGCATATGGCGGCCGATATTATCGTAATGCTTGGTTTCGTTATCCAGCTGCCAGCCAATAATCGCCGGATGGTGCTGCACGTGCGCCATTAGCGTACGGATAATCTTTTCGGCATAGCGGCGAAAGGTCGGGTTGACGATATCCATAATCTGGCGCGGGCCATATTTTTGCTGCCCGTTGACGGTAGTGACCAGAATATCCGGGTGCTTCGCCGCCAGCCAGGCCGGGACGGCGTAGGTTGGCGTGCCGATAATCACCGCGATCCCCGCTTTATGCATGGCATTCAGCACCCGGTCGATATGGTAGAAGTTATATTCGCCCTCCCGGGGCTCCAGCGTACTCCAGGTCGATTCGGCAATCCGCACCACGTTAATGCCCGTTTCCTGCATTAAGGCGATATCTTTCGCCAGCCGATCTTCCGGCATATATTCATCGTAATAGGCCACGCCATAAAATAAATCAGACATACAGGTTACCTCCTTAAATTAATGCGCGGGCGCCGGCTGCGGGGCAAAAGCGCGCGCTTTGTCCAGCGTAATAAATGAAATCAGGGTAAAGCACAGGGCGATACCGCCGAGCACGATATAGCTGCTGGTAAAGCCCATGCTCTGGTACATGTGACCGATGCCGGTAGAAAGGAAAATAGAGCTAAAGCTTTTCGAAAACTGGAAGCCGATTAAATAAACCGTGGCCGAAAGCAGCGGGTTGAAGTTGGCAGTAATATATTTCAGCGCGGCGACGAGTAATACCGAGCTCTCAAAACCGTGCAGCAGTTTAATCAGGCTAATGGACACCGGACCGATAGCCCAGGCCGAGCCGATAATGCGCAGACTCATAATCATTCCGCAGTACAGCAGAGCATTTTTCGGGCCGATTTTATTCACGAACCATGGGGCGAAAAACATCACTACCGCATCAAGGAAAATCTGACCTGTGGTTAAATAGCCGAAGACTTCCGCGCCGCGCGCTTTGCTCTCAAAGAAGTGGCTGTAATAGATGGCGAACTGCTGGTCGTAGGTTTCATATACCGCGCCGACGCCGATCGTGTAGATCGCGAAGAACCAGAATTTCTTCATTTTCAGCAGCGAGGTGGCGTCGCTCAGGGTGACCGACGAGGCTTTACTACTGTGTATCGCGCCTTGTTTATTCGCGCTAATCTGCATTTTCCAGACAATGACCAGCAGGCATACGCCGGCACCGCTGGCCAGCCAGAAAATCATGTTCTGGTCGATCCCGTAGAGCTTGCCTGCCGCGAAGGTGCCGATAGCCGCGCCAATGCCGCCAAACATTCTGGCGCGACCAAACTCAAAACCGGAAGCGCGGCTGACTTTATCAATGTAAGCTTCGCAAATACCGCAGCCTGCGCCGTAGGCCATGCCAATATAGATGCCGCCCGCCAGCGCCCCGAGAAAAACGTTAACTTTTAATAATGGCGCAAAGACGTAGATCCAGTAGGGGGCAAAGAGGGTAATAATGATGGCCAGCAGCCACATCAGGTTTTTACGATAGACCAGCCTGTCGGATATAAAACCGAATAGTGGTTGAACGCAAACGGCAATAATCGCGGTAAAGGAATAAACCAGACCGACGTCAGTGTAATTAATGCCGATGGTTTCCGTTAACCACAATGATAAATAAGGATAGCAGCATCCCCAGCCAATAAAGAAGAACAGGAAGAACAGACAGCTTATATAGTAGTTTTTATTTGATTCTATCATGGTAACCCTCGCTTCCTTTATTCAGGAATATGATCGTGTAGACGCGAGCAAAGTTACCTTTTTGCGCAGAGGGGAGTCATGAACGTTTCGCTGTGGAGCAGTAAAAATCTGCTATTGCCCGAGGGGCGTGAGCAGCCTCACATTCGGGCAATAAAAAAGGCGGATTTTCATCCGCCTTGTCGGTTCGTCAACGGTTTTACGCTGACTCTTTATCGCTGTTGGCCGCATCCGGCAGCTTGGGCACCAGCACCGTCGGCTTATTGTCGATACGGGTCACCAGCAGCTGATCGATGCGGTAGTTGTCGATATCCACCACTTCGAACTTATAGCCGGAGAATTTCACCGCGTCGGTGCGCTTGGGAATTTTACGCAGCATAAACATCATAAAGCCGCCGATGGTCTCGTAATTGCCGGACTGCGGGAAATCATCGATATCCAGCACCCGCATCACGTCGTCGATCGGCGTTCCGCCGTCAATGAGCCAGGAGTTTTCATCGCGCGCGACGATCTGCTCTTCCAGCCCCTGGCCGACGAGGTCGCCCATCAGGGTGGTCATCACGTCGTTCAGGGTGATAATCCCGACCACCAGCGCATATTCGTTCATGATCACGGCGAAGTCTTCACCGGCGGTTTTAAAGCTTTCCAGCGCTTCAGACAGCGTCAGGGTATCCGGGACAATCAGCGTATTGCGAATCTGCACGCCGCCGGTCAGCACCAGACTCTGGTTTGCCAGCACGCGGTTCAGCAGGTCTTTGGAATCAACGTAGCCGATGATGTGGTCGATATCTTCATTACAGACCAGGAACTTGGAGTGCGGATGCTCCGCGACCTTATTCTTCAGGCTCTGTTCATCTTCGTGAAGATCGAACCAGATGACGTTTTCACGCGAGGTCATCGATGAAGGCACGGTGCGCGATTCCAGTTCGAACACGTTCTCAATCAGCTCATGCTCCTGCTTACGCAGCACCCCTGCCAGCGCGCCGGCTTCCACCACGGCGTAAATATCATCGGAGGTAATGTCGTCTTTACGCACCATCGGAATTTTGAACAGGCGGAAGATATTGTTGGCCATGCCGTTAAACAACCACACCAGCGGGCGGAAGAGAAACAGGCAGAAGCGCATCGGGTTGATGATGCGTAAAGCGACGGCTTCAGGCGCGATCATACCGATGCGTTTCGGAGTCAGGTCAGCAAACAGAATGAACAGGCTGGTGACCAGGGTAAAGGAGATAATAAAGCTCAGCTGCTCGGAGAGCTCCGGGGACATATAGCGGCTAAAGAGGCTATTAAACGCCGGCGAAAATGCCGCATCGCCGACGATACCGCCGAGAATCGCTACCGCGTTGAGGCCGATTTGCACCACGGTAAAGAACATCCCGGGGTTTTCCTGCATCTTCAGCACGCGTTGAGCGTTGATGTTGCCGTCATCGGCCAGCAGCTTGAGTTTGATTTTACGTGATGCGGCCAGCGAGATTTCCGATATCGAAAAGAACGCACTGACGGCTATCAGACAAAGTATTACTAAAATACTGTTTAACATATCTTATCTGACCGTTGAGATCAGATCCTCGGAAGGGAAGTGGATAACGCTAAGTGGAATTCACAAAAAGCCGGTCCGAAGGCTCTGGACCGGCGATAGCACGGCGTAGTATAGCGTAAGGTACTGTAAAGCCGCCAGAGCGTAAATTATTCAATCCGGCGGCCTGCCCTACGGTGCAGCCGCATCAGGCCTGCGGCGGCAAACAAACCCCAATTCCGCCAATGCCGCAGTATCCGTAGGGATTTTTATGCAGATACTGCTGATGATCGTCTTCCGCATAGTAGAACGGCTTCGCCGTCGCGATCTCGGTGGTGATAGTGCGCGGGTCGTTGGCTTCATTCATTGCCGCCTGGAAACGCGCCAGGCTGGCCTTCGCCGCCTCGCTCTGCTCAGGCGTTAGCGGATAAATCGCGGAGCGATACTGCGTTCCGCGGTCGTTACCCTGCTGCATGCCCTGCGCCGGGTCGTGATTTTCCCAGAATACCTGGAGCAGCTGCTCATAGCTGATAACCTGCGGATCGTAGACCACGCGCACGGCTTCAGCATGGCCAGTCTCGCCGCTGCAGACTTCGCGGTAGGTCGGGTTGGGCGTATAGCCGCCGGTATAGCCAGCGGCGGTGCTATAAACGCCGGGCAGCTGCCAGAACAGGCGTTCAACGCCCCAGAAGCAGCCCATGGCGAACAGGGCGACTTCCATTCCTGCGGGAACGTTGGTCATCGAGTGACCATTGACGGCGTGGAGCGTAGCCACCGGCATCGGCGTGTTGCGTCCCGGCAGCGCGTCCGCTTGGGCGACAAGATGCGTTTTATCAAATAGACTCACGGTGGGCCTCTCAAAACAGAAAATGTGGTTAAGGTTGTAACCAAGCGTGTCTTTGAACACAATAAACGCGCTTAATACGTCTAGATTTAAACATAAGAATTATTTGGGATAACGTCTATTTTTCAACCCTTAGTTGTTAGGGTTTTGTTAAGCCGTGGAGCGGCACTTTCGTTTCCTTCGGGGGGAAACAAGGATATTCAGGAGAAAAAGTGCTACAAATCCGCCAGTTATGTATCGCCAGCGTTTTGCTGGTCAGCGGGGTCGCCAGCGCAGCGAGCGTGCGTTTGCAGGTTGAGGGACTATCCGGGGAACTGGAAAAAAACGTCCGCGCCCAACTCTCTACGATCCAGAGCGATGAAGTCACGCCGGACCGGCGCTTTCGCGCGCGCGTTGATGATGCTATCCGCGAAGGACTGAAAGCGCTGGGCTACTACGAGCCCACGATTGATTTTGATTTACGTCCGCCGCCGGCGAGGGGGCGTCAGGTGCTGATCGCCAAAGTCACGCCCGGCGAACCGGTGCGCATTGGCGGCACTGACGTGATTTTACGCGGCGGCGCCCGAACCGATCGCGACTATCTGGATTTGCTAAACACGCGCCCGGCGATCGGCACGGTCCTCAATCACGGTGATTATGACAGTTTTAAAAGCTCTCTGACCCGGGTTGCGCTGCGTAAGGGCTACTTTGACAGCGAGTTTAATAAAAGCCAGCTTGGCGTTTCCCTCGACCGGCATCAGGCCTTCTGGGATATCGACTACAACAGCGGCGAGCGCTACCGCTTTGGCCCGGTCACTTTTGAAGGCTCGCAAATTCGCGACGAATATCTGCAAAACCTGGTGCCGTTTAAGCAGGGCGACTACTACACCTCGCAGGATTTAGCCGAACTTAACCGCCGCCTGGCGGCAACCGGCTGGTTTAGCTCCGTCGTGGTGGCGCCGCAGTTTGACAAGTCCCGTCAGACGAAAGTGCTGCCTTTGCAGGGCGTGGTCTCTCCGCGTAAAGAGAACACCGTGGAAACCGGGGTTGGCTACTCAACCGACGTCGGGCCGCGCGTCAAAGGCACCTGGAGAAAGCCGTGGATGAACTCCTACGGCCACAGCCTCACTTCCAGCCTCAGCCTTTCCGCCCCTGAACAGCAGCTTGATTTCAGCTACAAAGTACCGCTGTTAAAAAGCCCCCTGGAGCAGTACTACCTGATGCAGGGCGGCTTTAAACGTACGGATCTCAACGATACCAAATCTGACTCCACCACCCTGGCCGTTTCGCGCTACTGGGAGATGTCGAGCGGCTGGCAGCGCGCGCTGAACCTGCGCTGGAGTCTTGACCACTTTACCCAGGCCAACGTCACCAACACCACCATGCTGATCTATCCCGGCGTGTCGGTGAACCGTACCCGTTCGCGCGGCGGCCTGATGCCGACCTGGGGCGATTCGCAGCGCTATTCGGTGGACTACTCCAACACCATGTGGGGCTCGGATATTAACTTTATTGTGATGCAGGCGCAGGACGTCTGGATCCGCACCCTTTATGACCGCCACCGCTTCGTGGTGCGCGGCAACCTCGGCTGGATTGAGGCCGATAACTTCAGCAAAGTCCCGCCGGATCTGCGTTTCTTCGCCGGCGGCGACCGCAGCATTCGCGGTTATAAATACAAATCTATCTCGCCAAAAGATGACGACGGCAAACTGATGGGGGCCTCGAAGCTGGCTACCGGCTCGCTGGAGTATCAGTACAACGTGAGCGGCAAGTGGTGGGGCGCGGTGTTCGTCGATAGCGGCGAAGCGGTAAGCGATATCCGCGAAAGCAACTTTAAAACCGGCGCCGGCCTCGGCGTGCGCTGGCAGTCTCCGGTCGGGCCAATCAAGCTGGATATCGCCAGACCGATCGGCGACAAAGAAGAGCACGGTTTACAGTTTTACATCGGTCTGGGGCCTGAATTATGAGTTTATGGAAGAAGATAAGCCTCGGCGTACTGATTTTTCTGCTGCTGCTGCTGGGGACGGTAGGATTCCTGGTGGGGACGACGACCGGCCTGCATCTGGTTATCAAAGCCGCCGATCGCTGGGTCCCGGGGCTGGAAATCGGTAAAGCCACCGGCGGCTGGCGCGATCTGACGCTGGAGAACGTGCGCTTTGAGCAGCCGGGCGTGGCGGTCACCGCCGGCCAGTTCCATCTGGGCGTTAAGCTACGCTGCCTGTGGGACAGCAGCCTGTGCGTCAACGATATCTCTCTGCGCGATATCTATGTGGCGATCGATACCAGCAAGATGCCGCCAGCGGCGCCGGTTGAAGAAGAAGAGAGCGGGCCGCTGAATCTCTCCACGCCTTATCCCGTCACCCTGAGCCGGGTGGCGCTGCATAACGTCAACGTAAAAATTGACGATACCGCCGTCTCGGTGCGCGACTTTTCCACGGGGCTTAACTGGCAGGAGAAAAACCTCACCCTGACGCCGACCTCGCTGCAGGGGTTGCTCATCGCGCTGCCGAAGGTGGCGAAGGTGGCTCAGGAGCAGGTTGTCGAGCCGAAAATTGACAACCCGCGGCCGGAAGAAAAGCCGCTCGGCGAGACGATGAAAGAGCTGTTCTCGAAACCGGTGCTGCCGGAAATGACTGACGTCCATCTGCCGTTGAATCTTAATATTCAGGCGTTCCGCGGCGAGCAGCTGCGTCTCACCGGCGATACCGATATAACCATCTACAATCTGCTGCTTAAAGTCAGCAGCATCGATGGGCAGATGAAGCTGGACGCGCTGGACGTGGACTCCGACCAGGGGAAAGTCACGGCTTCCGGTAACGCGCAGTTGCAGGATAACTGGCCGGTCGATATCACCCTCAACGGTACGCTGAATATTGACCCCCTGAAGGGCGAGAAAGTGCAGCTAAAAGTGGGCGGCGAAGTGCGTAAAAAGCTCACGGTCGGCATCGATCTGAATGGTCCAGTCGCGATGACGCTGCGCGCCGAAACGCAGCTGGCTGAGGCCGGCCTGCCGCTGGATATGGAGGTGAAAAGCAAGCAGCTCTACTGGCCGTTTACCGGCGAGAAAGCGTATCAGGCTGACGATCTTCTGCTGAAATTTAACGGCAAGATGACCGACTACACCCTGGCCTTTAGCACCGCGGTGAAAGGGCAGTCGCTGCCGCCAGCGAAGATTAACCTGAACGCGAAGGGCAACGAGCAGCAGGTGAATCTCGATAAGCTCACCGTCGCCGCCCTCGAAGGGAAAACCGAACTGAAGGCGCTGCTCGACTGGCAGCAGGCGATCAGCTGGCGCGGCGAACTGACGCTTGACGGTATCAACACCGCTAAAGAGGTCCCGGACTGGCCGTCGAAGCTCAACGGTCTGATTAAGACCCAGGGCAGCCTGTACGGCGGCAGCTGGCAGATGTCGGTGCCGGAGCTGAAAATTACCGGTAACGTGAAGCAAAACAAAGTCGATGTAAGCGGATCGCTGCAGGGCAACAGCTATATGCAGTGGAAAATCCCCGGCCTGCATCTGGCTTTAGGCCCTAACAGCGCCGACGTGAAAGGCGAGCTGGGGGTCAAAGACCTTAACCTTGACGCCACCATTGACGCGCCGCATCTCGATAACGCCCTGCCGGGCCTGGGCGGGACGGCGAAAGGGCTGGTGAAGGTTCGCGGCACCGTCGACGCGCCGCAGCTGCTGGCGGATATCACCGCCCGGGCGCTGCGCTGGCAGGAGCTGTCGGTGGCTCAGGTGAACGTGAAGGGCGATGTGAAATCCACCGACCAGATTGGCGGTAACCTTGACGTACGCGTAGACCGTATTAGCCAGCCGGGCGTGAATATCAGCCTGGTGCAGCTCAATGCGAAGGGCAATGAGAAGCAGCACGACCTGCAGCTGCGGGTGCAGGGCGATCCGGTCTCCGGGCAGCTCTCGCTGGCGGGGAGCTTTGACCGCAAAGCGGAGCGCTGGAAAGGCACGCTGAGCAATACCCGTTTCCAGACCCCGGTGGGGCCGGTGGCGCTGACGCGTGATATCGCGCTGGATTACCGCAACCTTGAGCAGAAAATCAGCATCGGGCCGCACTGCTGGACTAACCCGAACGCCGAGCTGTGCGTACCGCAGACCATCGACGCCGGCGCGAGCGGGCGCGCGGTGGTGAACCTCAACCGTTTCGATCTCGCGATGCTCAAGCCCTTTATGCCGGAAGCGACCCAGGCCAGCGGCGTGTTTAGCGGTAATGCCGATGTGAGCTGGGACACCACCAAAGAGGGGCTGCCGCAGGGTAAGGTCACCCTGAGCGGGCGTAACGTGAAGGTGACGCAGACGGTCAACGACGCGCCGCTGCCGGTGGCTTTCGATACCCTGAACCTCACGGCCGATCTGCACAATAACCGCGCCCAGCTGGGCTGGCTGATTCGCCTGACCAACAATGGCCAGCTGGACGGGCAGGTGCAGGTCACCGATCCCCAGGGCCGACGCAATCTGGGCGGTAACGTCAATATCAGCAACTTCTCGCTGGCGATGATCAACCCTATCTTCTCGCGCGGTGAAAAGGCGGAAGGGAGACTGAACGCGCGTCTGACACTGGGCGGTAACGTCCAGAGCCCGCAGCTTTTCGGTCAGATGCAGCTGAACGGCGTGGATATTGACGGTAACTTTATGCCGTTTGATATGCAGCCGAGCCAGCTGGCGATGAATTTTACCGGTACCCGTTCGACCCTGCAGGGGACGGTGAACACTCGCCAGGGACAGATTGCGCTCAGCGGCAACGCCGACTGGACGCAGATTGACAACTGGCGCGCGCAGATTGCGGCGAAGGGCAGCCGGGTGCGGATAACCGTGCCGCCTATGGTGCGCCTGGATGTGTCGCCGGACGTGGTCTTTACCGCCACGCCAAGCCTGTTTAACCTGGATGGCAGCGTTGATGTGCCCTGGGCGCGTATCGTCGTCAACGAAGTGCCGGAAAGCGCCGTTGGGGTCTCATCTGACGAAGTGATGCTGGATAAAAATCTGCAGCCGATTAAGCAGCAGAGCGCCGGTATCCCTATCAACAGCAATCTGACGATTCACGTGGGCAACAACGTTCGTCTCGACGCCTTTGGTCTGAAAGCGCGTCTGACCGGCGATTTGAAAGTGGCGCAGGACAAACAGGGGCTGGGGCTCAACGGGCAGATCAACATCCCGGAAGGGCGTTTCCATGCCTACGGCCAGGATCTGATCGTGCGTAAAGGCGAGCTGCTGTTCTCTGGTCCGCCGGATCAGCCGCTGCTGAATATCGAAGCCATTCGTAATCCGGACGCCACCGAGGACGACGTTATCGCCGGCGTTCGCGTGACCGGCTCGGCCGATCAGCCGAAAGCGGAGATTTTCTCCGATCCGGCGATGTCGCAGCAGGAAGCGCTCTCTTACCTGCTACGCGGGCAGGGTTTAGGCAGCGGACAGAGCGATAGCGCAGCCATGACTTCAATGCTTATTGGTATGGGGGTTGCACAAAGTGGTCAGGTTGTGGGTAAAATCGGCGAGACGTTTGGCGTAAGCAATCTGGCGCTGGATACCGAGGGAGTGGGCGACTCCTCCCAGGTGGTGGTCAGCGGCTATGTACTGCCGGGTCTGCAGGTAAAATATGGGGTAGGGATCTTTGACTCCCTGGCGACGTTGACGTTACGCTATCGCCTGATGCCTAAGCTATATATGGAAGCTGTGTCTGGCGTAGACCAGGCTCTCGATTTGCTCTATCAGTTTGAGTTTTAGCAATGCGAATATTTGTTTACGGCAGTTTACGACGCAAACAAGGCAACAGCCACTGGATGACCAACGCTCAGTGGTTGGGCGATCATAGTGTCAATGATTATCAACTGTACAGCCTGGGCCACTATCCAGGCGCGGTGCCCGGCGATGGCACGGTACATGGTGAGGTCTATCGTATTGACGCATCGACGCTGGCTGAATTGGATGCGCTGCGTACCAAAGGCGGCGAGTACGCTCGTCACCTGATCCAGACGCCCTACGGTAGCGCCTGGATGTATGTCTATCAGCGCCCCGTTGAGGGCTTCACGCTGATAGAAAGCGGCAACTGGTTGGATAAAGACCAGTATTAATAACGATAACGCCACCTTCGGGTGGCGTTGTTTTTTGTGGCGTTAGGTGCTGTCGCCGGCTAAGGCGTCAGCCGCCGCTCGGGCATGGATCAACGGCCAAAAAAACACCGCCCGGAGGCGGTGTTTTTGCGAACCTGAGTGCGGCTGAATTACTTCTTAGCGCGCTCGAAGGAAGCCACGATTTCAGCTTTCGCCGCTTCAGCGTTGTCCCAGCCGTCAACCTTAACCCATTTGCCCGCTTCGAGGTCTTTATAGTGCTCGAAGAAGTGGGTGATCTGCGCTTTCAGCAGTTCCGGCAGGTCGTTCACATCTTTAATGTGATCGTACTCTTTGCTCAGCTTGGTGTGCGGTACCGCAACCAGTTTCGCATCTTCACCGGATTCGTCGGTCATTTTCAGCACGCCAACCGGACGGCAGCGGATGACTGAACCTGGCTCCAGCGGGTACGGCGTCGGGACCAGAACGTCAACCGGGTCGCCGTCCAGGGACAGGGTGTGGTTGATGTAGCCGTAGTTGCACGGATAGAACATCGCCGTGGACATGAAACGGTCAACGAACAGTGCACCGCTCTCTTTGTCGACTTCGTATTTGATAGGATCTGCGTTCGCCGGGATCTCGATCACGACGTAGATGTCTTCCGGCAGATCTTTGCCCGCAGGTACGTTGAGTAAGCTCATGTCTGTTTCCTTTAAAATGTATGGCAAACAAGTGCCCGGTATTATAGCCAACTCACATCGAATGTCTTCGCTTCTTTTTCCCCAGAACGGGTGGGTGGAGTCTGAATTTTTCAGCGTAAGACAGCCTGAAAATCCATAAACATAGCCGCATACTGAATAAAATTATGTAACCGTTTTCATTGCATATGCTTGATATCTCAAAGTGTGCAAAATTTCGTCATAAACGGCGAAGCTCGCGCGGCTCGCGAAGCCTCACCGGCTCTCCGCTGGTGAGATGGCCGCTGATTAACATCTAATTAACTTTTTTGAAGTGTGATGTAACGCATTCAGTTACATCTCCGATTGTCTATAGTTTGTCCGCAGGTGAGGCTTTAACCAACAATAACCCTACGAGGATCCTCTTATGTGGAAGCGCTTACTTCTTGTCACAGCAGTTTCCGCAGCTATGTCGTCTATGGTCATGGCTGCCCCTCTTACCGTAGGTTTTTCGCAGGTCGGTTCTGAATCCGGCTGGCGCGCGGCCGAAACTAACGTCGCGAAAGAGGAGGCCGCGAAGCGCGGCATCACTCTGAAGATTGCCGACGCGCAACAAAAACAGGAAAACCAGATTAAAGCCGTACGCTCCTTTATCGCTCAGGGCGTCGATGCCATCTTCATCGCGCCGGTCGTAGCGACCGGCTGGGAGCCGGTACTAAAAGAAGCGAAAGAGGCCAAAATCCCGGTATTCCTGCTCGACCGCTCAATTGATGTTAAAGACAAAGATCTCTACATGACCACCGTTACCGCGAACAACGTGCTGGAAGGCCAGCTGATCGGCGAGTGGCTGGTCAAAACCGTCGACGGTAAGCCGTGTAACGTTGTTGAACTGCAGGGCACCGTGGGGGCCAGCGTGGCGATTGACCGCAAGAAAGGCTTCGCTGAGGCCATTTCTAAAGCCTCTAATATCAAAATTATCCGCTCCCAGTCCGGCGACTTTACCCGCAGCAAGGGCAAAGAAGTCATGGAGAGCTTTATCAAAGCGGAAAACAACGGCAAGAACATCTGCATGGTTTACGCCCATAACGACGACATGGTGATTGGCGCCATTCAGGCGATTAAAGAGGCCGGGCTGAAGCCGGGCAAAGATATCCTCACCGGCTCTATCGACGGCGTGCCGGATATCTATAAAGCGATGATGGCCGGCGAGGCCAATGCCAGCGTCGAACTGACGCCGAATATGGCCGGTCCGGCGTTCGATGCGCTGGAGAAATACAAAAAAGACGGCACCCTGCCTGAAAAAGTCACCATCACCAAATCGACCCTCTACCTGCCGGATACGGCGAAAGAAGAGTTAGAGAAGAAGAAAAATATGGGCTACTGAGTAGCCGAATCACAGGTTCACCGCCGCCTCCGGGATGTCCCCGGTCGCTAAAGCGCGGCTGATTTCCCTCTCCTCCCATCGGGGAGAGGGCAAAGGTGAGGGGGGAGAGCATGAACGGCGAATTACATCAGGAAATCCTTCGTACTGAAGGGCTTAGCAAATTTTTCCCCGGCGTGAAGGCGCTGGATAACGTTAATTTTAGCCTGCGCCGGGGCGAAATCATGGCTCTGTTAGGCGAAAACGGCGCGGGTAAATCCACCCTGATCAAAGCGCTGACCGGCGTCTATCATGCCGATCGCGGGGCCATCTGGCTGGAAGGGCGGGAGATCGCGCCGAAAAATACCGCTCACGCCCAGCAGCTGGGGATCGGCACCGTCTATCAGGAAGTGAACCTGCTGCCTAATATGTCGGTGGCGGACAATCTGTTTATCGGCCGCGAGCCCAGACGCTTTGGCCTGCTGCGGCGTAAAGAGATGGAAAAGCGCGCCACCGCGCTGATGGCGTCCTACGGTTTTTCTCTTGATGTCCGTGAACCGCTGAACCGCTTTTCGGTGGCGATGCAGCAGATTGTCGCGATCTGCCGGGCGATCGACCTGTCAGCAAAAGTGTTAATTCTTGATGAACCGACCGCCAGCCTGGATACCCAGGAGGTGGAGATGCTCTTTACCCTGATGCGCCAGCTGCGCGATAGCGGGGTCAGCCTGGTTTTCGTCACCCACTTCCTCGACCAGGTGTATGCCGTCAGCGATCGCATCACCGTGCTGCGTAACGGCGGTTTTGTCGGCTGCCGGGAAACCCGCGAGCTGCCGCAAATTGAACTGGTGAAGATGATGCTGGGCCGTGAGCTGGAGCATAACGCCCTGCAGCGCGCGGGCCGCACCCTGCTGAGCGATAAGCCGGTGGCCGCCTTCGAAGATTTTGGCAAAAAAGGCACCATCGCACCGTTTAGTCTGCAGGTCCGTCCCGGTGAAATCGTCGGCCTGGCGGGGCTGTTAGGCTCGGGACGTACGGAAACGGCGGAGGTGATCTTCGGCATTAAACCCGCCGACAGCGGCAAAGCGTGGATCAAAGGCAAGCCGCAAACCCTGCGCTCGCCGCATCAGGCATCCTGCCTCGGGATCGGCTTCTGTCCGGAAGATCGTAAAACCGACGGCATTATCGCCGCCGCCTCGGTGCGGGAAAATATCGTTCTGGCGCTACAGGCGCAGCGCGGCTGGCTGCGGCCGATTGGTCGGCGCGAACAAAATGAGATTGCTGAACGTTTCATTCGTCAACTGGGTATTCGTACCCCCAGCGCTGAACAGCCGATCGAATTTCTCTCCGGCGGTAATCAGCAGAAGGTGCTGCTCTCCCGATGGCTGCTGACGAAGCCGCAGTTCTTGATCCTTGATGAACCGACTCGCGGTATTGACGTTGGCGCCCACGCTGAAATCATCCGCCTGATTGAAACCCTGTGCGCCGATGGTCTGGCGCTGCTGGTCATTTCTTCAGAGCTGGAAGAGCTGGTGGGTTACGCCGATCGGGTGATTATCATGCGCGATCGCCAGCAGGTGGCGGAGCTGGCTCTGAGCGAGCTCTCCGTGCCGGCGATCATGAACGCTATTGCGGCATAAGGAGTAACCGATGATGCCTCAATCTGTTCCGAAAACCGGCCAGCCGAAACGGCGCTTTAACTGGCCAAAAGGGATGCCGCAAATTATTGCGCTGCTGCTGGTACTGGTCGTTGACAGCCTGGTCGCCCCGCATTTCTACCAGATCGTGCTCCAGGATGGGCGACTGTTCGGCAGCCCGATAGATATTTTGAACCGCGCCGCACCGGTGGCGCTGCTGGCGATTGGCATGACGCTGGTTATCGCCACCGGCGGGATTGACCTCTCCGTCGGGGCGGTGATGGCGATTGCCGGCGCAACGGCGGCGTCAATGACCGTGGCGGGGCACAGCCTGACGGTTGTGCTGCTCGCATCGCTGGGGGCCGGCGCACTGGCCGGGCTGTGGAACGGCATTCTGGTGGCGGTGCTGAAGATCCAGCCGTTCGTCGCCACGCTGATCCTGATGGTCGCCGGACGCGGCGTGGCGCAGCTGATCACCTCCGGGCAGATCGTGACCTTTGACTCTCCGCATCTGGCGTGGCTCGGCAGCGGATCGCTACTGCTGTTCCCGACGCCGGTGATAATCGCCATCGTGACGCTGGTGCTGTTCTGGCTGTTTACCCGCAAAACCGCGCTGGGGATGTTTATCGAAGCGGTGGGGATTAACATTCGCGCGGCAAAAAACGCCGGGGTAAATACCCGCATCGTCGTGATGTTGGCCTACGTGCTGAGCGGCGTTTGCGCGGCGATTGCCGGCATTATCGTTGCGGCGGATATTCGCGGTGCGGATGCCAATAATGCCGGGCTATGGCTGGAGCTGGACGCCATCCTGGCGGTGGTTATCGGCGGCGGCTCGCTGATGGGTGGGCGCTTTAACCTGCTGCTCTCGGTCGTCGGGGCGCTGATTATCCAGGGGATGAATACCGGGATCCTGCTGTCAGGATTCCCGCCGGAGCTTAATCAGGTAGTCAAAGCGGTGGTGGTGCTGTGCGTACTGATCGTCCAGTCGCCGCGCTTTATCAGCATACTGAAGGGGATGCGCGGCCATGATAAAACGTAATTTACCGTTAATGATTACCCTCGCGGTCTTCGTACTGGGATACCTTTACTGCCTGACCCAGTTTCCCGGCTTTGCCTCGACGCGGGTGATCTGCAATATCCTGACCGACAATGCCTTTCTTGGGATCATCGCCGTTGGCATGACCTTCGTGATCCTCTCCGGCGGGATCGATCTGTCGGTGGGGTCGGTGATCGCCTTTACCGGCGTATTTCTCGCTAAAGCGATCGGTTTCTGGGGGATTTCGCCGCTGGTGGCGTTTCCGCTGGTGCTGGTGATGGGCTGCGCCTTTGGCGCGTTTATGGGCCTGCTTATTGATGCGCTGAAGATCCCGGCGTTTATCATCACCCTCGCCGGGATGTTTTTTCTGCGCGGCGTCAGCTACCTGGTCTCGGAAGAGTCGATTCCCATTAATCATCCGGTGTATGACGCGCTATCAGGACTGGCATGGACCATCCCCGGCGGCGGGCGTCTGAGCGCGATGGGGCTGTTGATGCTGCTGGTGGTGATCGGCGGAATTTTTATGGCCCACCGCACCCGCTTTGGCAATCAGGTTTATGCCATCGGCGGCAACGCGACGTCGGCGAACCTGATGGGGATTTCCACGCGGAGCACGACGATCCGTATTTATATGCTCTCTACCGGGCTGGCGACGCTGGCGGGGATCGTTTTCTCCATCTATACCCAGGCGGGCTATGCGCTGGCGGGCGTTGGCGTTGAACTGGACGCGATTGCATCGGTGGTTATCGGCGGTACGCTGTTAAGCGGTGGGGTGGGGACGGTTCTCGGCACGCTGTTTGGCGTCGCCATTCAGGGGCTGATTCAAACCTACATCAACTTCGACGGTACGCTGAGTTCATGGTGGACCAAGATCGCTATCGGTATCCTGCTGTTCATCTTTATCGCGCTGCAGCGCGGCCTGACGGTGCTGTGGGAGAATCGGCAGAGTTCGCCGGTGACAAGGGTGGGGCACTGACGGAAGGATTTCCCCTCCCGTAAGGCGGGAGGGGAAGAGGCGGGTTACGCGTCCGGGAACTCTTTAATAAAGTTTTCGACGTCTTCAACCATATGGTTGTTGCCGACGAAGAAAGAACGGCGCTGATGCAGGCTTTCCGGGATGATATCCAGAATACGCTCTTTACCATCGCTGGCCTTACCGCCCGCCTGTTCTGCAAGGAACGCCATCGGGTTGCATTCGTACAGCAGGCGCAGTTTACCGTCCGGGTGGCTGGCGGTGCTCGGATAGAGATAGATGCCGCCTTTAAGCAGGTTGCGGTGGAAATCCGCCACCAGGGAGCCGATGTAGCGTGAGGTATACGGGCGCTGGGTCTCTTTATCTTCTTCCTGGCAGTGCTTAATGTACTTCTTCACGCCCATCGGGAACTTAATGTAGTTACCTTCGTTAATCGAGTAGGTGTTGCCTTTTTCCGGGAAGCGCATGCGCTCCTGGCACAGGCAGAAGACGCCAAGGGAAGGGTCATAGGTAAAGGCGTGCACGCCGCAGCCGGTGGTGTAAACCAGCATCGTCGAGGAGCCATACACCACATAGCCCGCGGCGACCTGTCGGTTGCCCGGTTGCAGGAAATCTTCTTCGGTAACGGGGGTGCCCACCGGCGTGACGCGGCGGTAAATAGAGAAGATCGTACCAACAGAGACGTTAACGTCGATGTTAGAAGATCCATCCAGCGGGTCCATCAGCACCACGTATTTGGCGTGTTCGCATCCTTCAAAGACGACGATCTCATCTTCTTCTTCAGAGGCGATCCCGGCAACAATATCGCGTGCTCGCAGTGCGGCTTTCAACTTTTCATTGGCAAACAGGTCGAGTTTTTGCTGAACCTCGCCCTGAACGTTTTCAGCACCGCTGGCACCCAGGATATCGACCAGGCCGGCCTTGTTGATATCGCGGTGGATGATCTTGGCGCCTAACTTTATCGCCGACAACAAAGCAGTAAGCTCGCCGGTTGCGTGAGAGAACTCGTGCTGCTTTTCGACAATAAATTCACCTAACGTTTTCATAACCCGTTCCCTGCATGTTTATGTGAAGTAAAACGAACATAACAATCTTAACAAAGAATAAAAAAAGTTCGCACTGGTGAATCGCGCCAGCAAAATACGGATTCGCCTGAAATGCATTTCTTTCCCCCCCAACATCCCGGTAAACTGTGCTTCAGATAAGAGAAGGAAATGACGAATGCGCATTCATATTTTAGGAATCTGTGGCACGTTTATGGGGGGGCTGGCGATGCTGGCGCGTTCCCTCGGTCATGAGGTAACGGGGTCGGATGCGAACGTCTATCCGCCAATGAGTACCCTGCTGGAAAACCAGGGAATTGAGTTAATTCAAGGATATGATGCCAGCCAGCTGGATCCGCAGCCGGACCTGGTGATCATCGGTAACGCAATGACGCGCGGAAACCCGTGCGTGGAAGCGGTGCTGGAAAATAATATCCCTTACATGTCCGGTCCCCAGTGGCTGCACGATTTCGTGCTGCGCGATCGCTGGGTGCTGGCGGTTGCCGGAACGCACGGGAAAACCACCACTGCCGGCATGGCGACCTGGATCCTCGAAGCCTGCGGCTACAAGCCGGGCTTTGTTATCGGCGGCGTTCCGGGCAACTTCGATGTTTCCGCGCGCCTCGGCGACAGCCCGTTCTTCGTGATTGAAGCCGATGAATACGACTGCGCTTTCTTCGATAAACGTTCCAAATTTGTTCATTACTGCCCGCGCACGTTGATTCTCAATAACCTTGAATTCGACCACGCGGACATCTTTGACGATCTAAAAGCTATCCAGAAGCAATTTCATCATCTGGTGCGTATTGTGCCGGGCAAAGGCAAGATTATCCTGCCGGAGAACGACATCAATCTGAAGCAGACGATGGCGATGGGCTGCTGGAGCGAGCAGGAGCTGGTTGGCGAACAGGGGCACTGGCAGGCGAAAAAGCTCACCACCGATGCTTCCTCCTGGGAAGTGTGGCTGGACGGCGAGAAAGTCGGCGAAGTGAAGTGGGCGCTGGTCGGCGAGCATAATATGCATAACGGCCTGATGGCCATCGCCGCCGCCCGGCATGTCGGCGTGCTGCCTGCCGATGCGGCCAACGCGCTGGGCAGCTTTATCAACGCCCGCCGCCGTCTGGAGCTGCGCGGCGAAGCCAACGGCGTGACCGTATACGATGATTTCGCCCACCACCCGACGGCGATTCTGGCGACCCTGCAGGCGCTACGCGGCAAAGTTGGCGGTACCGCGCGTATTCTTGCCGTGCTTGAACCCCGTTCTAACACCATGAAAATGGGCATTTGCAAAGACGACCTGGCGCCGTCTCTCGGTCGCGCGGACGAGGTCTTCCTGCTGCAGCCGCAGCATATCCCGTGGCAGGTTGCTGAAGTGGCTGACGCTTGCGTACAGCCTGCGCACTGGAGCGCCGATGTCGATGCGCTGGTGGATATGATTGTTAAAACCGCCCATCCTGGCGACCACATTCTGGTGATGAGCAACGGTGGATTTGGCGGCATTCATCAGAAGCTGCTCGATAAGCTGGCGAAAAAAGCCGAGGCGGCCGAGTAGGCTATTCTCCTCGTTTATCCGCCCTCCGCGTGAGGGCGGATAGTTTTTGTAGCCAGGAGGGTTCATGTTGAATTCAGAAAGAGTGACCTCTACCGATTCCGCGCATTTTCCCCCGCTTGACGCACTGTACGGCAGGGCCTTTCCGTGGCACGAGCAGCGTGAAGCCGAGGCTAAGCAGCAGGCGCTTGATAATCCGCATTATGAACTGGAAGCCTGGTTCGATGATGGCCAGTTTATTGGCCTGAGCGGCTGCTGGCGGTTTGCTGACTATCGCTACGTTGAACATCTGGCCATCGACGATACCTTGCGATCGCGCGGCTACGGCAAGCGGCTGTTAGCTGAAATACTTCAGCGCGCGCCGCTGACCGTTCTGGAAATCGATCCGCTGACCAGCGAAGTTGCCCATAAGCGCCTGCGCTTTTATGAAACCATGGGCTTTTGCGCGAACCCCTGGGCGCATCGCCATCCGACATATCATCAGGGCATCGCCGATCATGAACTGATCGTGTTGAGCTATCCGCAGCCGATTAATGAGGCGCAGTACCAGCGCTTTGCGCAGGATTTGCGTTTGGTGGTCATGGAGCAGGCTGGCGCGGTCAAGGTTTTGTAGCCCGGACAAGGCGCGTCAAGCGCCGCCTCCGGGAAGCAGCCCGCAATGCCACCTCCGCTTTTTTCCCCGGCTCGCGCTGCGCTTAGCCGGGCTACGGGTTTACCGTCGTCTGCGGGACGGTAGCCCGGACAAGGCGCGTCAAGCGCCGCCTCCGGGAAGCAGCGCGCAATGTCATCTCCGCTTTTTTCCCCGGCTCGCGCTGCGCTTAGCCGGGCTACGGGTTCAGCGCCGTCTGCGGGCCGGTAGCCCGGACAAGGCGCGTCAAGCGCCGCCTCCGGGAGGCAGCGCGCAATGTCATCTCCGCTTTTCTCCCGGCTCGCGCTGCGCTTAGCCGGGCTACGGGTTCAGCGCCGTCTGCGGGCCGGTAGCCCGGGTCAGGCGCGTCAAGCGCCGCCTCCGGGAGGCAGCGCGCAATGTCATCTCCGCTTTTTTCCCGGCTCGCGCTGCGCTTAGCCGGGCTACGGGTTCAGCGCCGTCTGCGGGCCGG
>NZ_JBEAFN010000065.1:0-72836 GCF_040061795.1 Klebsiella sp. GN_Kp190 | reverse complement strand
GAGCCGGAGAAAGTATCGGCAACTAAAAATGGTTGCAGGCGTTCACAGTATCTACGGCACCGCAGACGGCAGTGAACCCACAAACCAGGCTGTGGGGGCACTGTTCGCCAGAAACAAAAAAAGCCCCATCAAGGGGCTCGACATTGCTGTGTGCTTATTATGTGGCGGGAGCCAGACCAGCCGCCTTCAGGCGACCTGTCCGGCAGCTCCCTCTGCAACCATTCGGTTATTTAGACAGCTCGGCGGTCATATGAACCTGGTTACCGGTATACGCTTCGGTAATGTGGTAAGACTGGCCCTGGTCTTTAGCAATGGCGGCGATTTTGGCTTCGGCGTTGTCCAGCGTATCAGCAGTTACGCTAACAGGCTGAGCGAAGCTAGCGAAAGAGACCAGAGACAGCATACCGGCAGCGGCAAGTAATTTTACGTTTTTCATGGTGTTTATCCTTTTAACTTTTATGGTGGAAAGCGTTGTTGCTTTCGATGGACTTATAATAAGTCTGCTAACTATAACGCGCGTTGCAAAAAGTGCGATTTAGATCACACTTTTGTGACGGTATGATGACGAATGCCTAAATTTTAATTTTTTATTTCCAATAAAAACAAACAGATGATTTATTCTGCAGCGTCTCTTTCGCCGTGGAAAACGATCTCAACAGCCGCGCAGTTTTCTCGCCTCGCGTGATTAATTATTTTTAATGTGAATGCATTGGCTGTTTTTTGAGCAAATAAAGCGGCGATATTTCGCCCGTCAACGAAGCATTGAGCCAGGGTGAAAAGATACAGTGACCCTCACACAGATTGCGTGAGGACAATGAGATGATTGCCGTACTCTTTGAAGCCGAGGTCACTCCGGCGAGTCAGGAACGTTACTTAGCGCTGGCGGCGGAGCTGAAGCCGCTGCTGAACAATATTGACGGTTTTATTGCCATTGAGCGTTTCCAAAGCCTGACCACACCGGGGAAAATTTTGTCGCTCTCCTGGTGGCGGGATGAGGAAGCGGTGCAGGCGTGGAAACGCAACCTTTGCCATCAGGCTGCGCAGAAAGAGGGGCGGGAGAGCATTTTCGCCTGTTATCACATTCGGGTGGCTCAGGTGCTGCGCGAATACCGTGCTTAACCTGCCCATCCCCGGTACTCTGGCTGCTGTTTGTGGTTAGGGAAAATAAGCGAGGCCCTATGTTAAAACCTGTTGAGCTAATTGAAGACGATGAGTCCCTGGCCGAAGCGATGGCGGCAGTGGCGTCGGCGATGGCGGATGCCTCGCGCCTGAAGATACTGTGCGCCTTAATGGACGGCCG
Source organism: Klebsiella sp. GN_Kp190 (assembly GCF_040061795.1). NCBI lineage: Bacteria > Pseudomonadati > Pseudomonadota > Gammaproteobacteria > Enterobacterales > Enterobacteriaceae > Klebsiella > Klebsiella sp. GN_Kp190. The sequence goes on along the minus strand of NZ_JBEAFN010000065.1, from coordinate 71,536 downwards.
GGCGTGGACGGCGACCGAGCTTTCCGCCGTCGCCGATATTTCCCCTTCGACCGCCAGCGCGCATCTTAGCCGCCTGGTCAACAGCGGTTTATTAATCTGCCTTGCCCAGGGCCGACATCGCTACTACCGCCTCGCCGGTAGCGATGTCGCCGGTTTGCTGGAGAATATGATGACCATGGCCGGCAAGCGCGCGGTAGCGCTCGCAACCAGCACGCCGGTCAATTTGCGCCTGGCGCGCACCTGTTACGATCATCTGGCCGGAGAAGTGGCGGTATCGCTGTATGATTTTCTGCAGCGTGAAGCGTGGATAACGCCTGACGGAACGGCGCTGACGCCCGCCGGGGAAGCGCACTTTGCCCGGCTGGGAGTGGTGGTGAAGCGCGGCTCCCGGCGCAAAGCCAGCTGCGGCTGTCTGGACTGGAGCGAACGACGCTTTCATCTTGGGGGCGCGGCGGGCGCGGCGCTGCTGCAGCACGGTCTGGAGAACGGCTGGTTTAGCACTACCGCGGGATTTCGCGAAGTGACGATTACGCCGGCAGGGTGGCGCGCGTTGTATCTGCATTTTCAACTGACGAAAAAGGGAGACTGCTGACGGATTAGGATTGTTCTTTCTGTAGAGAAATAACCTTTTATGCCACTATACCCTTCATACTTCGAGTTGCTTATGTGTTGGCTGCGCTCGCTCACCCCAGTCACATAGTTATCTATGCTCCCGGGGACTAATGAGAGGCTCCTGCCTCTCACCGGAGGCCAGCCTTCGGCTGGTCAAATTCGTTCCCGACGAATTTGTCACTCCCTTGCCGCCTTTAAGCAACTCGAATTATTTAGGGTATATTGTTATATTCCATATCGTCTTTTCCCCTTCGGTGTAAATAACAATAGCTTTGTTTCTTGCTATCAATCCCCAGTAATTAATAGTTGTGAGCTATCTGTTACATTGATTAACAGCTCGTGAACATATGTATATTTGTCAGCGAAAAATAGCATTCTTTGACGCCGACAGCCTTGACGAATTCTTTTATCGAGTTCGTTCCTGACGCCTTAAATATTGCGGCTTCCGGTCAGTCGAAGTTTCTATTAACAGTTGCAAAAGTGAGCATCGCAAATCGCTTCTGACTTTTGTGCGTATTAACTGTTTGCTCATTGATACTTAATTCACTCTGACAAGGAAATGGCAATGAAAAAGGTTCTTCTCTCTGCTGCAATGGCAACTGCGTTTTTTGGTATGGCTGCGGCAAATGCTGCTGATACCAATGTAGGCGGCGGTCAGGTTAATTTCTTCGGTAAAGTTACCGACGTATCTTGTACTGTTTCCGTAAACGGCCAGGGCAGCGATGCGAACGTTTATCTGTCACCAGTGACTTTAACGGAAGTTAAAGCTGCCGCGGCGGATACCTATCTGAAACCGAAATCTTTCACCATCGATGTTTCTGACTGCCAGGCGGCTGATGGCACCAAACAGGATGATGTGAGCAAACTGGGCGTGAACTGGACCGGCGGTAACCTGCTGGCGGGCGCAACCGCTAAACAGCAGGGCTACCTGGCTAACACCGAAGCCGCCGGCGCGCAGAATATCCAGCTGGTTCTCTCCACCGACAACGCCACCGCGCTGACCAACAAAATCATCCCGGGCGACAGCACCCAGCCTAAAGCGGCCGGTGATGCCTCTGCCGTTCAGGATGGCGCACGCTTCACTTACTACGTCGGCTACGCGACCAGCACCCCGACCACGGTTACCACCGGTGTGGTTAACAGCTACGCGACTTACGAAATTACTTATCAGTAATATCGACTGAGAGATAAAGCCGCCTCGCGCCGGGGCGGTTTATACCCGTCATTCGAATTATTTAGGGTATACAACAATAATAAAGCGGCCACTGCTGCCGCTTATTTTTTTATTCTGAGGTCAGCATGAAGCGTATTGCCCTTTTTTTCTGTTTCATTTTTAGTTTTGCGGCCCATGCCAATAATATTATTGTTAACGGTACCCGCTTTATTTATCCAGGAAATGAAAAAGAAATAACGGTGCAGCTCTCTAACACCGCCGACCGTCCGGCGCTGGCGCAAGCCTGGCTGGATAACGGTAATGCCGACGCGACGCCGGATACCATTACTACCCCCTTTATTATCACGCCGCCTATTTCCCGCGTTGATGCGAAAAGCGGTCAAACCCTGCGTATTAAGCTCGGCAGTAATGCAGGGCTGGCTAAAGATAAAGAGACGCTGTGGTGGCTGAACCTTCTGGAAATACCGCCGGTTGAGGCCAGCCAGAAAAACGAAGGGCAAAATATTCTGCAGCTGGCGATTCGTTCGCGCTTTAAGTTTATTTATCGCCCTGCCGGGCTAGGCAATCGCGACGCTGCGGCAGAAAAACTGGCGCTCTCCGCTAACGGCAGCAGCCTGTCCGTCAGTAACCCAACGCCCTTTTATATCACCGTAAGCCGTATCTCCCGTAACGGCGGCAAAGCGCTCAACAGCAAAACGGTCATGTTTGCCCCGCAGTCCAGCCAGACCATCGCCCTCTCTTCAGCGGTGAGCAAAGGCGAGACCCTGACCGTTAACAACATTAATGATTATGGTGCAGATGTCGCAGTGAAAGTTACCGTCAAATAAGGGAAACGATCATGAAGCAGAGGTCAATCTGCCCGGGAAGATTAAGCACGGCTATCGCGGTTGCGCTGTGCTGCTTTCCGCCATTTTCCAGCGGACAGGAAAACCCGGGAACGATCTATCAATTTAACGATGGTTTTATCGTTGGCAGTCGCGAAAAGGTCGACCTGTCGCGCTTCTCGACCAGCGCTATCAGCGAGGGCGTCTACTCCCTTGATGTCTATACCAACGGCGAATGGAAAGGGCGCTACGACCTGAAAATCACCGCCGGTAAAGACGGCAAAATGGGCGTCTGCTATACCAAAGCGATGCTGATGCAGTATGGGATTTCGCCGGAAAAATTAAATCCGCAGCTCAGCGAAAAAGAGGGCTTCTGCGGACGCCTGCAGGAGTGGCGTCACGAAGATAACGTCAAAGACACGCTGATTCAGTCCTCCCTGAGACTGGATATTGCCGTACCGCAAATCTACGAAGATCAGCGCCTGAAAAACTTTGTCAGCCCGCAGTTCTGGGATAAAGGCGTTGCGGCGCTGAATTTAGGCTGGATGGCCAACGCCTGGAACAGCCATATCTCCTCGGCCAACGGTTCCGATAACAGCAGCGCGTATCTTGGCGTTAACGCGGGTCTGTCGTGGGACGGCTGGCTGCTCAAGCATATCGGTAACCTGAACTGGCAGCAGCAGCAGGGGAAAGCGCACTGGAACAGCAACCAGACCTACCTGCAGCGGCCGATTCCGCAGATTAACTCGATAGTCAGCGGCGGGCAGATTTTTACCAACGGCGAGTTCTTTGACACCATCGGCCTGCGCGGGGTTAACCTGGCGACCGATGACAATATGTTCCCCGACGGCATGCGCTCCTACGCCCCTGAAATTCGCGGCGTGGCGCAAAGCAACGCCCTGGTGACGGTGCGCCAGGGCAGCAATATTATCTATCAGACCACGGTGCCGCCGGGGCCGTTTACCCTGCAGGATGTCTATCCTTCCGGCTACGGTAGCGACCTTGAAGTGTCGGTTAAAGAGGCCGATGGTTCGGTCGAGGTATTCAGCGTACCTTACGCCTCGGTAGCGCAGCTGCTGCGTCCGGGGATGACCCGCTACGCGCTCTCCGCCGGTAAAGTCGACGATAGTTCGCTGCGTAATAAACCGATGCTCTACCAGGGAACCTGGCAGCATGGTTTAAATAACCTGTTTACCGGCTATACCGGCGTCACCGGATTTGATGACTATCAGGCGTTCCTGCTGGGGACCGGGATGAATACCGGCATCGGCGCGCTCTCCTTCGACGTGACTCACTCGCGGCTGAAGAGCGATACCCTTGACGAGCACGGTCAAAGCTATCGCGCTACCTTTAACCGTATGTTTACCGAAACCCAGACCAGCATCGTGCTGGCGGCGTATCGCTACTCCACCAAAGGCTACTACAACCTGAACGACGCCCTCTACGCCGTCGATCAGGAGAAGAACTACAACAGCAACTACACCGTGTGGCGCCAGAAAAACGGGATGACCTTTACCGTCAACCAGAACCTGCCGGACGGCTGGGGCGGTTTTTATCTGAGCGGCCGGGTGGCGGATTACTGGAACCGTTCGGGAACGGAGAAGCAGTACCAGTTTAGTTACAACAACATGTACGGTCGGCTCTCGTGGTCGGTCAGCGCCCAGCGCGTCTATACCCCGGATAGCTCCGGCCACCGTCGCGACGATCGCGTGTCACTCAACTTTAGCTACCCGCTGTGGTTCGGTGAAAACCGTACGGCTAACCTGACGTCGAATACCGCGTTTAATAACTCACGCTTCGCCAGTTCGCAGATTGGCGTCAACGGTTCGCTGGATAGTGAAAACAACCTCAACTACGGCGTGTCGACCACGACCTCTACCGGCGGCCAGCACGATGTGGCGCTGAACGGCAGCTACCGTACCCCGTGGACCACGCTGAACGGCAGCTATAGCCAGGGCGAAGGCTATCGCCAGAGCGGCGTAGGCGCCAGCGGGACGCTGATCGCGCATCAGCACGGCGTCGTATTCTCGCCGGAAAGCGGCACCACCATGGCGCTGATCGAAGCGAAAGACGCCGCGGGCGCGATGTTGCCCGGCTCGCCGGGTACCCGCATCGACAGCAACGGCTACGCCATTCTGCCGTATCTGCGGCCTTACCGGATAAATTCCGTTGAAATTGACCCGAAAGGCAGCAACGACGATGTCGCCTTCGGCAGTACCGTGGCGCAGGTGGTGCCGTGGGAAGGGAGCGTGGTCAAGGTCTCCTTCGATACCACGCTGCAGAACAACGTCACTCTGCAGGCGCGTCAGGCAAACGGTCTGCCGCTACCGTTCGCCGCCACGATTTACAACCCCTCCGGGAAAGAGATCGGCGTGGTGGGCCAGGGCAGCATGATGTTTATCAGCGACGCCAGCGCGCCGAAGGCCACGGTTAAGTGGAGCGGCGGACAGTGCTCGGTGGAATTAAGTCAGGAAAAAACAAAGGAAACGCTATGTCGCTAATGAAAAAACTGACGCTTTTTATTGGCTTAATGGCGATGGGGACCACGTCGGCATGGGCGTACTGTACGCGCCTGTCGCAGCCGACGGTTAGCCTCGACATGGTTGTGGGCCGGGTGGTGGTTCCGCCGGATCTGCCGGTAGGCTCGGTGATCGTGTCCCGGGACTGGACCATGTCGGCACCGGGCGGGGCCAGCTATAGCTGCAGCAGCGGCACTAACCGCTTTGTGGCCAAAATCGTCGCCCCCGGGGCGACCGATCTGGGAAATAAAATTTATTCCACCAACGTGCCCGGGATTGGCCTGCGGTTCAGCCGCGGCGGGGCGACGGTCAATATTATCTACCCTGACACGTTCTCCAGCTACGTCAGCCGGACCACGAATTACTCGCTGGAAGGCTCCCGCTTTACGCTGGAGGTGATTAAAACCGCGAGCGTGACCGGCAGCGGAACCCTGGCGGCAGGTAAGTACACCTCTTACGACTGGGAGAACGGCAACAACCCGATCCTCGAAACCCGCCTGAGCGCCAACGCCATCACCGTGGTATCGCCCTCATGTACCATCCTGAGCGGCAAAAATATGAACGTCGATGTCGGTACCATCAAGCGCAGCGATCTCAACGGCGTCGGCACCACCGCGGGCGGGAAGGATTTTAATATTGAGCTGCAGTGCAGCGGCGGGTTAAGCGAGTCGGGATACGCCAATATCCAGACCTCTTTCTCCGGCACGCTGGCCACCGGCACCACGGTGAGCCGAGGCGCGCTGCTGAACGAAAAATCCGGCTCCTCGTTGGCGAAAGGAATTGGTATCCAGGTTCTGAAAGAGGGCGTACCGCTGGAATTCAACAAGAAATACAGCGTCGGTACGCTGCGCACGCAAGAAACCCGATACATCACCCTGCCTCTGCATGCGCGTTTCTATCAATATGCGCCGACCACCAGTACCGGTGAGGTAGAGTCGCACATGATCTTTAACCTGACGTACGATTAATGCGGGAGGCGGGTATGCGTGATTCAGCACAATATAAAAATAGCAAACGACTCATTCAACTGGCGCTGATCGGCGGGATGCTGATGGCCTCCCCGGCGTCGGGTTTTGAGACCAACTACGATCGAGGGCGGGTGGATTTTGCCGGACGGGTGACGGATATCTCCTGTAGCGTGGCGCTGAACGGCGGCAACAACGCGGGGAGCGGCAGCGTCTGGCTGGCGCCGGTCAGCCTGGCCGAAGTACACGATCGCGGCGCCGGGGCATTTATGAAGCCGCAGCCTTTTACGCTGGAACTCTCGAACTGCCAGCTGCGTCACGACGGCGGCGCGGCGGATAAAGACGAGATCCGCCTGGTTAACGTCCGCTGGGTTGACGGCTTTACGGTCAATGCGGTGGGCAATGAAAATGCCGGCTACCTGAGGAATACGCGGGCGGACGGCGCCAGCCATATTTTCCTCGCGCTGTCGACCAATGATAATAATACCCTCGATAAAAGTAATAAAATCGTCCCGGCCGACCCCTTGCAAAACCGGGTGCCGCTGGTCGAAAAAGCGGTCGATGGCGGCGTATTTACCTATTACATCGGCTACGTGACCCCCGCGCCGGAAAAAGCAACCAGCGGCCCGTTGACCAGCTGGGCAACATGGGAGCTCGTTTATAATTGAAGGGGAGAGGGTATTGCGCGAGTATGACTTTTGATGCCGGAGTTATCCGGCATTTATTTATGCGGTGATATCTTCCTGGACCAATTGTTCAATGCTCACTTCCTTCCAGTAGTGTCCCTGAATAGCAAACCATTCCATGCCCTGCAACCAGGCCTTATGCGCTTCGCTTTCTACACCTTCAATAATCACATTATGGTGGTTGCGGGAAAGGAAAGTGACGAGGGCATCCATTAACGGACGACCGGAATCTTTTTGCATTAAAAGCCAGAAGAAGTCTTTATCGATTTTGACATAATCGAAATGATAGTCGCGAATAGCGTGAATACCGGCGTTGCCAGAGCCAAAATCATCGAGCCAGAGCGTAGTGCTTTGCGGGTTATTCCAGGTTGCGAGAGCATTATTCAAAAGATTATGGGAATTCTCGGTCACTTCAAAATGGACGCAGCCGATTTGGTCGACGAGCGCTTTAATCTCCGGGCGTTGCAATACGTTAAGTATATGGTCATCAACATTAATCGTCGCCGAGATAGCATTTTGCTTAAACCACTGTTTATGTTTTTCAATAAGCGCCAGCTGTTCCATAAAAATGCTTTCGCGTAGTCCCGTATTGGCGTAGCGAAAGAAGTTTTCCGGCGATATAGAGAGGTGGTCAAAGCGGCTCAGGCACTCAACGGCGACGAGCGTACCTTTTGGGGAAAACATTTTTTGAAAGACATAACGAACGGATATATCGCTACGTGATAAATTATGCCTGGAAAAAAGAGTTGCGTTCATTATCTCTCGTCAAAAATCAGGTCAGAGGTAAAGAGAGGAGAATATTATAGGTGACCTTTCTACCGATGGGAATGATTATTAATGGCTTATCGCCAATAAATTATCGGGTTTTGATTGGTCACCCACATATTTTTGGTTTTAGCACTGATACATATTGACTATGCTTTTGTTCATTATTCGCGAGTTATTCATCCCGAGTTTCTTCATAATATGTACCTTATGGCTGTGGACCGTTTTATGATCAATGTCGAGAAGCACCGCAATCCTTTTACTGTTATTGCAGGCAATAATTAACTCCAGCACCTGAAGTTCCCTGGCGGTCAGCTTGCGGCGGGTGCATAGCCCCTGGCAGCCTTCGGCGGTTGAGGGCCTGCTGATGATAGCTGAGTAATCTGCCAGCGAGGATTTTTCGGTCAGAATCAACAGGTTTTCTAGATCAAGCAGCTCCCGGAACAGGCTGGACAGCTCGCTTTTGACGATCAGCACCAGCAGCGCGCAATGCGTCAGGCGCTTGCGCAAAGTGTTCAGTAATGCGACCGTTGTGGCCGCAGAGATATCTTTGTGGATGATATTGATAATAACGGTGGCTGCCGGGGAGGCGCCGACCCCTTTCACAATATCCTGAAATTTCAGGGTGGTGATATCCCTGGCGCGATCAATCATATAATCATGGATTGATTGCCCGATGATATTGTCATCAGTGTAAAGTAATATACTGTCCAATGGTTCAGACTCTCTTTTTTCTCTTGGCTTCCATAATCAAGTCGAGCAGTACTTTCTCTATTCGCTTCTTGTTATCAAGATGGCGAAATTTAAACTGACAGGAGATCTGGTAGTAGCTATCTGACTTCTCGTTATCATCTAAAGTCACCATAACAACATTTTTTATAACTAAATCTACGGTGATTTCGCCATATTCAGCGAGGGCGAGGATAGCGTTCTTGAGGATGGCGTTATGGCTGAGGAATTTCAGATTGGGGCTCCTGGTCATCAGCGCGCAACCGCCGTCCGAAATGTCTTTGATTTCGAATAGATAGTTTTCTCCGTTTTTGTGTCGGCCGTGACAGAAGAATTCGTGCTCGTGGCGCAGGCGGAATCGGGGATCGCGCCGGCGTTGAACCACCTGGATACATTCCGGTAAGGTAAATGCGACCTTCCTGCATTTCCCTTCGCCGCCGGCATAGCTTTTCTTTAGCGTAGAGCAAAACTCGATTTTCCCTGAATCGCTATGCAGAATAAATTTAACTTTATGCCCCGCGGGGATTTTGCTGGTGGTGGAGATATGAAACTCGGCAAAATCTACCCGCGTTAGCTGGGTAATAGTGCTTTTGTTATTAACAAAAACTTCTATCTCCGCCTGCTTTCGGAGCTCTTCCCTGAAAATAGCAATGATTTCATACTTACTCGTCTTTATCGTTCCCTCTGTCATGTGAAATCCTTGTAAATTGTTATTGTGTGTGGTCGATTTTTTATATAGCAATACAAACATTCTGATTGTGTTAACCAGATGTTTTTATGAGCATTTGATGTTGTTAGCTATCTTTGCAGCTAAATTGATTTGTATAAACTTTGAATGAGATATTGTTTTTCCTGTAATCAAGAGTTCGAAAATTTTGGCGAGACAAAAACGACAGAAGCCTCCAATTAGGAGGCCAGTCGAGAAAGTTTAAATCTATGCTTTGCATAGGGTTATCCGTAAGAGAATAAAGCGGATAACGCCTAATTTGTAGGATGTATAGTGCCAGTGGCGTTAAGGTAATTCCAGGCAAATATTGAGGAGAAGGCTTCTGCGAATATCGATCCGCAGAAGCCTGAAATCAGGAGTGGGGCTGGAGATTATCCAGAATGGCTAACGCTTCTGGTGGAAGCGTTAATTGCGCGGCGGCCAGATTCTCGTGCAGATGCTGTAGCGAGGAGGTGCCCGGAATGAGCAGGATATTCGGCGAGCGCTGGAGCAGCCAGGCCAGCGCCACCTGCATCGGCGTGGCGTCAAGCGAAGCGGCGACGTCGTTAAGCTCCCGGGCCTGAAGCGGGGTAAAACCGCCGAGGGGGAAAAAGGGCACCCAGGCGATATTTTGCGCCGCCAGCTCGTCGATCAGCGGATCATCCTGACGGTTCGCCACGTTATATTGGTTCTGAACGCAGACGATTGGCGTCAGTTTTTGCGCATCGCTCACCTGTCTGGCGGTGACGTTACTCAGCCCGATATGGCGAATCAACCCGCGTTCTTTCAGCTCCAGAAGGGTGGTTAAGGGCCCCTCCAGCGAACCTTCAACCGGGCCATGCGTGCCGAGCATACTGCGCAGGTTCACCACCTCAAGCACGTCAAGGCCCAGATTGCGCAGATTGTCCTCCACCGCCGCAGTGAGCTCCGCGGGCGACATCGCGGGCAGCCAGTTGCCTTTATCGTCGCGGCGAGCGCTGACTTTAGTGACGATGCACAGATCGGCGGAATAGGGATGCAGCGCCTGGCGAATGAGCTGATTAGTCACGTGTGGACCGTAAAAATCGGAGGTATCAATATGATTGACGCCCGACTCGACCGCTTCCTGCAGTACGCGGATAGCGGTTTGCGGATCTTTTGGCGGGCCGAAGACGCCGGGCCCCGCGAGCTGCATCGCCCCGTATCCCAGACGATAAACCTGACGATCGCCTAACGTCGCAGTACCGGATAATTTTACGCTGGACATATAAACCCCTGCTTTCTTGGTGTGCAAGGGATAAGTGTATGTCCGTCAGGGAGATTGGTGGGGGGAGAATGTTGGCAGAACGTGCGGCGAGGAAAAGACTCGCCGCACGAAGAGGATTAGCTAAAAAACATCACCGACACGCAGAGCAAACCGACAACCAGGGTAATAAAGCTACCCACCGAGCGGTAGGGCTTCAGCGCCGGAATAAGATACGTCGAGAGGGTTGGCATGATGAACAGGATCATCGCGATAAGCGGGCCGCTGACGGCGTAAATCATTGAGATAGCGTTGGGATTGATAAAGCACACCACGAAGGTCAGCGTCGAAACCAGCAGGATCGACATCGCCCGGTTAAACGCGCGGCTTTTACGAATCCCCGCCTGGGCGAGGGACGTTTTGACGATTTCACTGGCCCCTTCAATCACGCCAAAATAGGTGCCAAGGAACGATTTCGACATCGCCACCACCGCCACAATAATCCCGGTGATCGCCAGCCACGCCGGCGACCCCGGCATCATCGACAGGGCGGAAAGAATCGTGACCCCTTGATGGCGGGCGGTTTCAATATAGCCCGCCGGTATCGACAGCAGGCAGCTGAAGACGAAAAACAGCACGCTGGCGCAGATGAGGGTGTAGGCCACCTTCATGATTTTTTTGCATTTACCCATGGCCTGCTCGCCGTATTTCTCCTGCTGATCGATAGCAAAAGTCGATATGATCGGCGTATGGCTAAAAGCGAAAACCATCACGGGAATCGAGATCCAGATTTGGTGGAACGTGTGCGGGGTCAGCTGCATCTGGCTGGTCAGATAAGCCGGCTGCCAGCTCCCCATTAAATAGATGGAGAGGAACAGGAAACAGGCGATCAGCGGGAAGACTAAAAAGCCCATGACTTTAATCGTGACGTGGCGGCCCATTAAAAAGATCAGATTCAGCACCAGCACCACGCCCAGGCTGAGCAGCGCCCTGACCTGAGAAGTGATGGGCACATGTCTGGAGAGCTGCTCCGCGAGCGAGTTGGTAATGGCGACGGCGTAGATCAGCACCACCACGAAAAAGGCGAGGAAATAGAGGCCGGTAATCAGGCTACCGATCTTTTTACCGTAATAGTGATTAACGGCGCCGGTGATCCCCGCGCCCGGGGCGATGTTGGCGGAGAGAATAAACTGGCTCAGCGCTTTATGCGGCCAGTAGGTTAACGGCCAGGCGACCAGCGCGGTGATGAACAGAACGATAGCGCCCGCGGATCCCAGTTGGATCGGCAAGAATAACGTGCCAGCGCCTACAGCAGTGCCATATAAGGCGAAACTCCAGAGAGTTTCTTCTTTAGACCAAATTTTAGACATTATGCGACTTTATCAACCAGAAAACGAACAAAAAGGAGTGCAATTTATCACATTTATGGATGAGCTGTGGCGATAGTTTCTGGCGCAGAAATGAAGCGGCGGAGCGCCCGTTACCGGCCGGGCGCTTTGCTAAAGATTACTCGCGGGCGGCGATCCGCTGCTGGCGAACCTTAATGACCCGCTCGCGCAGCATATCCCAGACCCAGTTAAAGGCCATGGTGTAGGGCAGGAAGAACAGCATAAAGCCGATTTCCAGCATAAACGCCTGCATCAGCGAAACGCCCAGCACCAGCGCGACCACCGTGACGCCGATAATAATAAAGCCTGATTCGAAGCCGATCGCGTGCAGCGCGCGGACCCGCAGGGTACGGACGACCCGGGTTACCGGCCACAGCCGGTCGAAGAGGGCGTTATAGATAATGTTCCAGACCATCGCCAGCGTCGCGAGCAGGATACTGAGCCCGCCCATTTCAACGACCGAACGCTGCATGAGCCATGCGGCGGTTGGGGCGAGGATCAGCGTCGCCAGACCTTCAAAGCTTATCGCGTGGATTACCCGTTCCGTCAGCGTTTTGCGCTGGGCGTTGACTTGTTGCATGGCTTGTTGCCTCCGGTCTTTATATGAAATTACCCGGCATTTTATGGATAAATATGATAAACAAAAGATAGTATCCATCGATAAAGTAGATAGTTCATGCGCTATTCTCCCGAAGCTTTAACCGCGTTTGTCGAATCCGTGGCCTGCGGTTCATTCTCTGCCGCGGCGCGGCGGCTGCGCAAAAGCCAGTCCACCATCAGCACCGCAATCGCCAACCTGGAAGCCGATCTTGGCGTGACGTTGTTCGATCGCACCTCCAGACAGCCGACGCTCACGCCGCAGGGCGAACAGGTGTTGAGCTACGTGAAGGCGATTCTGGCGGCCAGCGACAGGCTGGATGAGCTGGCCATTTCGCTGTCTGGCAACACCGAAGCGCGTCTGACCTTTGTGCTCTCCGATACGCTGCATCCCGATGTGCTGGAAGATCTGCTGGCGCAGTTCGATCGTCGTTTTCCGCACACCGAATTTGAGTGCCTGATTGGCGAAGACGACGACGTTATCGATCTGCTGCAAAAGGAGCGGGCGCAGGTGGGGCTGATTGAGGCCAGGGACAGCTATCCGACAGAAATAGGCAGTATCCGGCTGCCGATGCAAACCGAAATGGCTATCTTCGTGGCGCCCCGGCACCCGCTGGCGGCCCAGGGCAGCGTCACCCGCGACGAGCTGTTCAGCTGGCGCGAGCTGCGCCTGAGCACCTATCTGGAAAATACGGCGGAACCGGCGCGCGGTCTGGTATGGTCGGCGCCTAACTATCTGCTGCTGTTCAGCATGGCGGCGCAGGGGTTGGGATGGTGTATTTTGCCCAGCGCGCTGGTGGAGGAGTTCGCCGGGAGCGGAAGCCTGGTGGCGCTGGATATTGCCGGCTGGCCGCGGATGATCTCCACCGATTTGCTGTGGAATAAAAAGGCGCCGCCGGGAGAAGCGGGAAGCTGGCTGCGTCAGCATCTGCAGGGGCACGGGCGCGAATAGGGGCCATTTTTGCCATCGCCGACGATCTTTGTGATTCCCCTCACTTTTTTTAAACAATTGCGAAAATTTTTGATAACAATTCACTACTATGATGCTGTTTCTTTGCGCAGAGGTAGAGGATGAAAGATGTCGTAATCGTCGGCGCGTTGCGAACGCCAATCGGCTGTTTTCAGGGCGCGCTGTCGCGTCATTCGGCGGTGGAGCTGGGCAGCGTGGTGGTGAAGGCGCTTGTTGAGCGCAGCGGCGTCGATCCGCAAAGTATTGATGAGGTGATCCTCGGCCAGGTGCTGACGGCAGGAACCGGACAGAATCCGGCGCGTCAGTCGGCGATCCGCGGCGGGCTGCCTAATACCGTTTCTGCTATTACCATCAACGACGTCTGCGGTTCCGGACTGAAGGCGCTGCACCTGGCGACCCAGGCGATTCAGTGCGGCGAAGCGGACGTAGTGATCGCCGGCGGGCAGGAGAATATGAGCCGCGCCCCGCACGTGCTGACCGACAGCCGTACCGGCGCCCAGTTGGGCAATAGCCAGCTTATCGACAGCCTTGTCCACGATGGCCTGTGGGATGCGTTTAACGACTACCATATGGGCGTGACGGCGGAGAACCTGGCGCGCGAGTATGGCATCAGCCGTGAACTGCAGGATGCGTGGGCGCTTAGCTCGCAGCACAAAGCGCGGCGGGCGATTGATTCCGGACGCTTTCGCGATGAAATCGTGCCGGTGACCAGCGAACTCAACGGTATTCCGCGCCTGGTGGATACCGATGAGCAGCCGCGCGTCGACCCCAGCGCAGAAGCGCTGGCCAGCCTGCTGCCGACCTTTGACCAGCAGGGCTCGGTCACCGCCGGCAATGCCTCAAGCATTAACGATGGCGCGGCGGCGGTGATGATGATGAGCGAAGCTAAAGCCGAGGAGCTGGGGCTGCCGATTCTGGCGCGGATCCGCGCTTTTGCCAGCGTGGGGGTCGATCCGGCGCTGATGGGGATCGCGCCGGTCCATGCCACCCGTCGCTGCCTTGAACGCGCGGGCTGGAAGCTGGATGAAGTCGATCTTATCGAAGCCAACGAAGCCTTTGCCGCTCAGGCCATTTCGGTGGGCAGGGTACTGGAATGGGACGAGCGGCGGGTGAACGTGAACGGTGGCGCCATTGCGCTGGGCCACCCGATTGGCGCTTCCGGCTGCCGCATTCTGGTTTCCCTGGTGCACGAGATGATTAAACGCGATGCCCGCAAAGGGCTGGCCACGCTATGCATCGGCGGCGGCCAGGGCGTGGCGCTGGCAGTTGAACGCGAATAAGCCCCTTCTGATATATGCGTTAACTGAGCCTCCCTGTGGAGGCTTTTTTTTGCTTCCCGCCAGCCGTTACCCTGCCAAAAATTCCTTTCTGACGCGCTATTTTGTTGAGCGTTGTCACGTCTTTCTGTGCCACCTTTTTTGAAACAAATATTTACGATCGCGATCACTAAAACATTATTGCCTAAAAAATAAAATACGGTTTTATAAAAACGAAACGATATTTTAATTATGAGGGGTAATTTATGTTCGCAAGATCTCTGGTCCTTGCTGCACTCTGTGGCATGTCTTTCGCGGCTTCAGCCGTCACGGTAGATTTACGTCACGAATTCATTGACGGCGGCAAATCGGATAAGAGCAACGCCGACCGCGTCTCCGTCTCCCATCGTTTCGCTAACGGCTTTGGCTTCTCCGTTGAGGCGAAGTGGAAGTCGGGCGGCGATAACACCAGCCAGCCTTATTCAGATTTCGTCGGTAATGGTCATGAAGAGAGCATTACCTGGCAGTGGAAGGCGAATAAAAACTTCTCGGTCACGCCGGGGTTCAATATTGAAAGTAACGATAGCCGCTCGATCTACAAGCCAAACCTGCGCGTGCAGTACAGCTTCGATAATGGCTTCTACGTCGCCGCCCGCTATCGTTACGACTATACCCGCTACCCGGCGAATGCAGGGAAAGATGATGACAAAGTTAACCGCGGCGATGCGTGGGCCGGTTACGTCTTCGGCGACTGGCGTACGGAGCTGAACTACGTTTATGCGCGCAGTACCGAAGGGGTTAAGCGCAACGACAACAAACCGTACTCGCAGGAGTACAATCTCAAGGTTGCCTACAAGCTGGATAAAAACTGGGCGCCGTACGGCGAGCTCGGCAACGTTGGCGTCAACGATCGCAGCGACCGCCAGACCCGTTTCCGCGTAGGTGTTGCCTACTCGTTCTAACTTAAAAAATGTCCTCATCGTTTACCCCGGAGCGGTCAGCCGGGGTTTTCCGTTGGTATGAATCCCTCTTCCCGGAGCGGCGCAATGCGCCCCATCGGCACGGAATGTAGCCCGGATAAGCGCAGCGCGATCCGGGGAAAACGCCGGGCATAAAAAAGCCCTCCGAAAGGAGGGCAAGGCCAGTTACAGAAACACTAACTCAAACAGTGGCTAACGCTATGCCTTCAGCATCTCAGGCTGGGGCGGCAGCTTCGCGATATACACGGCAGGTTTGCCGTCTTTATCGGAGCTGAACAAAATGGCGCTATCGTCCGGCGTAAAGGACGGGTGCGGGTGGGTAACCTGGCGACTATTGGCCACGGTTGCCCAGGAGGTATCGTGACGCGCAACGCGGAAATAGGCCTGCTTCGCGACATCGAAAGCGTACAGATACGGGTCGTTATCAATGGTGTAGCCGCTGGTGTCTTTGACGTCCACCGGTGTACCGGAACCATCGCCAACCAGCATCGTGCCGTCAAAGTTACTCATCAGATGCGAACAGGCCGGCATCTGCATCACCGCTTCATTAACGCCGGTATCCGGGTTGAAGCTGTAGATCGTCCGGCCCTGCTGGCCCTTCAGATAAGAGACGTACACCAGCGCGGAGCCGTTCGGTACCCAGAATTCGTGGGTGCAGCTTTCGCCTTCCGCATGCGCTTT
Source organism: Klebsiella sp. GN_Kp190 (assembly GCF_040061795.1). NCBI lineage: Bacteria > Pseudomonadati > Pseudomonadota > Gammaproteobacteria > Enterobacterales > Enterobacteriaceae > Klebsiella > Klebsiella sp. GN_Kp190. Next base: position 55,462 of record NZ_JBEAFN010000065.1, on the reverse strand, counting down.
GACTTTACGCACGTTGCTACCGTCTTCATTTACCATCCACATCCGCGCATCGACCAGGTCATGCGGCCCTTCATGGCAGAAGGCGACGGTATGGTCATCGAACGGACGATAAATCGGATGGCCCAGCCATTTCTTCTCTTCGTGGATCACGCTGCTTTCGCCGGTTTGCAGGTCGACGCGCAGCAGGCGGCAGTGGGGGCCTTTGTGGAAGAAATCATGGAAAATCTGCCAGTCGTTGAGCGGCGTCCAGTCGCTTTTGGCAATCTCGATGCCAACCAGTTTGGTGCAATCGCTGTTGGCCACCCAGGTACCGTAGCCCACCCAGTCATCGGCGACGCGATACACTTCACGCTCTTGCAGCGTGGTGAGGTTAACCTCCAGCAGCGTACGGTCGTTCTTCACGTAATAAAGGGATTTATCATCCGGAGAAAGGAAACCACCAAACGTGTTATCACCGGCGCCTTCCGTTAGCTGCACCGCCTCGGCCTTTGCGAGGTCCAGCAGATAGTAGTTCCAGTTGCCGTCGAATTCGCCGGCAAACAGCAGGTGGCTGCCATCGTTAAAAAAACACTTCTGATAGAAATAGTTACGATGACAGGTTACTTCCGGTGGGGTTAAGCGGGTGATCTCCGCGCCGGTGTCCGGATCGCGGCTGACGTCATAATTCAGTTTAACCCGCATGCCTTTAGCCATGATGTACTCCTTTTCCTTCCTGAGATGTTGCCCGCCTGCGTTGACCGGCCAGTGGAAGTAGATTTAAAAGATGGGTGTTAATTTATCAAAACATCGTTTCATTATTTGTGATGGCGGACGCAATTCGCAACAACTTCTTGCTATAGATCGCCTTTTTTTGCTGACAGTACGGCCGGCATCCCCGCTCTCTTTGTTTTCCTGCCGTTTTTTTTCGATCCGCCGTCTTTTTTTAAAGTTTGAATAACTCATTGTATTTTATTGAATTAAATAGGAGTTTCACGGTTTATCAATCACCGCTTCGTGATCTGTTTTGCATTTTTAACATTTAACAGTCTTAAAATTGAAACGATGTTTTAATAATAATTGAAAATGACTTTAGCCGGGGCTAAGATGTGCTCACTGTAAAACGGAACTCTGTTTTATTTTTAGAAGGGGCAATCCCTGCGAGTTCTTCAAACCATAAGGGTCTGCACAAGCCGCAGGCTGGACTATCAGAACCTTGCCTGTACCTACACAGGCTCTGAAAGATTAAGGAACCAAGTATGATTCTCGACGCATTCTCCCTGCAGGGCAAAGTAGCCGTGGTGAGCGGTTGTGATACGGGTCTGGGCCAGGGCATGGCGGTGGGCCTGGCGGAAGCCGGTTGCGATATCGTGGGTATCAATATTGTTGAACCGACGGAAACCATTGAGCGCGTCACGGCGCTGGGCCGTCGTTTTCTCAGCCTGACCGCCGATCTGCGCCAGATTGACGGTATCCCGCAGCTGCTGGAGCGCGCGGTGGCGGAGTTCGGCCATATCGACATCCTGGTTAACAACGCCGGCCTGATCCGTCGCGAAGACGCGATCGAATTCAGCGAGAAAAACTGGGACGACGTGATGAACCTGAACATTAAGAGCGTGTTCTTTATGTCTCAGGCGGCGGCGAAGCACTTTATTGCCCAGGGGACCGGCGGCAAGATTATCAATATTGCCTCGATGCTCTCTTTCCAGGGCGGGATCCGCGTACCTTCCTACACGGCGTCAAAAAGCGCGGTGATGGGCGTGACTCGTCTGCTGGCGAACGAGTGGGCGAAGCACGGCATCAACGTCAACGCGCTGGCGCCGGGCTATATGGCGACCAACAATACCCAGCAGCTGCGCGCCGACGAACAGCGCAGCAGCGAGATCCTCGACCGTATCCCGGCGGGACGCTGGGGTCTGCCGAGCGACCTGATGGGGCCGGTGGTCTTCCTGGCCTCCAGCGCTTCTGACTACATCAATGGCTACACCGTCGCGGTGGATGGCGGCTGGCTGGCGCGCTAATATTTGCCGCGTTATCAGCGCAAAATGGAACCCTGCTTCGGCAGGGTTTTTTTATGTCTGAATAACAATTGTCCATATGATGAAACTGAAATAGTCCATATGGTTTATTTGTTTTTGAGGTAAGCATCTATATGTAACAGGGGTTGTTGAAGATGAAATGCTTATTTTCTGCTCTTCTGAAAGTTGAATGTCCATCACAAAACCATTGCCTGTAGCAACTTAATCCATATCTTTGGCGTGTCCTGCCTGACACCTTACGCCGCCGATCCCGTAGTTTCATCGTATGTCTTACTTCGTCTGGCAGGAAAAAAATGACCACTCTCAGTCACGACTCTACAACCATGCCGCGTACGCAGCGCGATACCCGGCGCATGAATCAGTTTGTCTCCATTGCCGCCGCGGTGGCAGGGTTGCTGTTTGGCCTCGATATCGGGGTGATTGCCGGGGCGCTGCCCTTTATTACCGACCATTTTGTTTTATCCAGCCGCCTGCAGGAGTGGGTGGTGAGCAGCATGATGCTGGGAGCCGCCATCGGCGCGTTATTTAACGGCTGGCTCTCTTTCCGCCTCGGGCGCAAATACAGCCTGATGGTGGGGGCGGTGCTGTTCGTTGCCGGCTCCGTGGGCTCCGCGTTTGCGACCAGCGTCGAAATGCTGCTGGTGGCAAGGATCGTTCTCGGGGTCGCCGTGGGGATCGCCTCTTATACCGCGCCGCTGTACCTGTCGGAAATGGCGAGCGAAAACGTGCGCGGCAAGATGATCAGTATGTATCAGCTGATGGTGACGCTGGGTATCGTGATGGCGTTTCTCTCCGACACCGCGTTCAGCTATAGCGGCAACTGGCGGGCGATGCTTGGCGTACTGGCGCTGCCGGCGGTGGTGCTGATTATTCTGGTGATCTTCCTGCCGAACAGCCCGCGCTGGCTGGCGGAAAAAGGGCGTCACGTGGAAGCGGAAGAGGTGCTGCGGATGCTGCGCGACACGTCAGAAAAAGCCCGTGACGAGCTCAACGAGATCCGCGAAAGCCTGAAGCTGAAGCAGGGCGGCTGGGCGCTGTTTAAGGTCAACCGCAACGTGCGGCGGGCGGTATTCCTCGGCATGCTGTTGCAGGCGATGCAGCAGTTTACCGGTATGAATATCATCATGTACTACGCGCCGCGCATCTTTAAAATGGCGGGCTTCACCACCACCGAACAGCAGATGGTCGCGACCCTGGTGGTTGGCCTGACCTTTATGTTCGCTACCTTTATCGCCGTCTTTACCGTCGATAAGGCCGGACGTAAGCCGGCGCTGAAAATCGGTTTTAGCGTGATGGCCATCGGCACGCTGGTGCTGGGCTACTGTCTGATGCAGTTTGATAACGGCACCGCCTCCAGCGGTCTCTCCTGGCTGTCAGTGGGGATGACCATGATGTGTATTGCCGGCTATGCGATGAGCGCCGCGCCGGTGGTGTGGATCCTGTGTTCGGAAATTCAGCCGCTGAAGTGCCGCGATTTCGGCATCACCTGCTCAACCACCACCAACTGGGTGTCGAACATGATTATCGGCGCGACCTTCCTGACGCTGCTGGACGCGATCGGCGCGGCAGGAACCTTCTGGCTTTACACCGCGCTGAACGTCGCCTTTATCGGCGTGACGTTCTGGCTGATCCCGGAAACCAAAAACGTCACCCTGGAGCATATTGAACGCAGGCTGATGTCCGGCGAGAAGCTGCGCAATATCGGCAATTAATTACAACGACTCGCGCGGCAGCCACGGGCTGGTTACTTTCACCGTCTCCCGATGGCTGTCGCCGTTAATAATGTGCTGGGCGCTCAGGCGCCCGATATCATAGTGCGGTAGCTGCACCGTTGAGAGCGACGGGAAAAACAGATCGCCAATCCCCACCATATTGTCATAACCCACCACCGCCACATCCTGCGGAATGCGCAGCCCGCGCGCCAGCAGCGTCTGATAGACCATAAACGCGATGCGGTCGTTGCCGCAAATCACCGAGTCGAACTGCGGCTTGCGCTGTTGAATATGGGCCAGCACGACAGCGGGAATATCGCGATAGTGCTCATCGCCGTAGGCCATATAGCAGTGAGCGAGCGTATCCGGGTCAATACCCGCTTCCCGGCAGGCGCGTTCCAGCCCCTGACGGCGGCGGACGGTCGCCAGATGATTCGCCGGCAGATGCAGGCACAGCGGCCGGCGATAGCCCGCGGCCAGTAGAGCCTGCACCGCCGTATACTGACCCTGTTCGTCGTCCGGGATATAGCTGGCCACCGGGTCGTGCAGGCTTTCGCAGTTGGCCAGCACGCAGGGGAGGGTTAACAGCTTGGCCGGTAGCGGTACCTGACGCAGACCCATCGTGGTGTAGATAATGCCGTCCGGACGATGGGAGAGCAGCAGGTCGACGATAGCGTCCGGGCTATCGTCAGAGAACATGTTGACCACGAAGCTGTTCCAGCCGTGCGCTCGCGCGGTCTCTTCGATGGAGAGCGTAATCTCCACCGAAAACGGCGTGGTGACGGTATCCAGCGCCAGTACACCGATGGTGTTTGGCGTCGCGTGAGCGCCGCGGATTTTCTTCGCCGACAGGTCGGGGACGTAGTTGGTCTCTTCGATAGCCGCCTGGACCCGAGCCAGGGTCTCCGGCTTGAGCCTTTCCGGGCTATTAAGCGCCCGGGAGACCGTCATTAGCGAGACATTCGCCAGCTTTGCTACATCCTTCAGAGATGCCATATTAAGTGCTCCACCCTTGCCGCCAGCAGCGGGGTCAACTAAGTTACTGATGTAAAAGGATCATACAATATTCTATCGTACACGTAGCGCGAGCGAAGAAGGTGAATATTTGATCGAGATCTCATCTCCTTTATGTTAACGTTAACTTTTGTGATTAACATCATGAATCGCAACAAAACGAAGTGAGTTTCGCTTTTTGTTAACGTTACCATAATAGCATTACTCCAACATGAGAATGTCATGATGAAAGCGCATCACTCTCACAGCTATCCGTTACTCAGTGCGTTACTCTTTTTCTTTTTCGTGACCTGGTCCTCTTCAGGTTCGCTGCTCTCTATCTGGCTACATCAGGAAGTGGGACTTAAGCCGGGGGATACGGGAATTATCTTCTCAGTGCTTTCCGTCTCCGCGCTTTTCGCCCAGGTGTGCTACGGCTTTATTCAGGACAAACTCGGCCTGCGTAAAAATTTGCTCTGGTACATCACCGTACTGCTGATCCTCTCCGGCCCGGCCTATATGGCGTTTGGCTACCTCCTCAAAATTAACGTCTTACTCGGCAGCATCTTCGGCGGGATTTATATCGGACTGACCTTTAACGGCGGTATCGGCGTGCTGGAATCCTACACCGAGCGCGTCGCGCGCCAGAGCCAGTTTGAATTCGGCAAGGCGCGGATGTGGGGCTCGCTGGGCTGGGCGGTGGCGACCTTCTTCGCCGGTTTGTTGTTCAACATTAACCCGCACTTAAACTTCGCGGTGGCCAGCTGCTCCGGACTGGTCTTTTTTTTCCTACTGGCGCGACTGCGGGTCTCTTCCGCGCCGCATGCCATGCAGGAGGCGGTATCCGGCGGTAAAGTCACGCTGGAAGACGCCCTGCGTCTGCTGACCCTGCCGCGCTTTTGGGCGCTGGTCTTCTTCGTCATCGGCACCTGTATCTACGGCGTTTATGACCAGCAGTTCCCGGTCTACTTCTCTTCCCAGTTCCCGACCCTGCAGGAAGGCAACGCGATGTACGGCTACCTGAACTCGTTCCAGGTGTTCCTGGAAGCCGCCGGTATGTTCTGCGCACCGTGGCTGGTTAACCGCGTCGGCGCGAAAAACGGCCTGATTTTCGCCGGAATGGTGATGGCCATGCGTATGGTGGCTTCCGGGCTGGTGGAGGGGCCGCTGCTGATCTCCATCACCAAGCTGCTCCACGCCGTCGAACTGCCGGTACTGCTGGTATCTATCTTTAAATACAACAGCTTAAACTTCGACAAGCGTCTTTCATCCACGCTGTATCTGGTCGGCTTTGCCTGCACCAGCTCGGTTATCGCGACGGTTCTGTCGCCGCTCGCTGGCTATAGCTATGAGAAATACGGCTTCGCCCAGTCCTATCTGATTATGGGACTGCTGGTGTTCTGCACCACCTTTATCTCCATCTTCTTGTTGCGCTCCAGTAAGTCCTCTTCGGACCCGCTAATGCCGCAAACTTCCGCTATCTGAATCAAAAGAGTAATGAATATGACGTATTCAATTTCCCGGGCTGAGCAAGAACTGCAGGCTAAACATGAACAGCTGAACCTGCGCTGGTATCCGCGCTATCACCTGGCCGCCCGTGCGGGCTGGATCAACGATCCCAATGGCCTGGTCTGGTTTGACGGCTGGTACCACGCGTTTTACCAGCACCATCCGTACTCCACCAAATGGGGGCCGATGCACTGGGGCCACGCGCGCAGTAAAGATCTGGTGCACTGGGAGCATCTGCCGGTGGCGCTGGCCCCGGAAGGCCCGGAGGATAAAGACGGCTGCTTCTCCGGCTCCGCGGTGGTGGATGGCGATACGCTGGCATTGATTTATACCGGGCATAAATTTCATGGCGATCCCAGCGATGAAGCCAACCTGTATCAGGTGCAATGTCTGGCCACCAGCCGCGACGGCATTCACTTCGAGCGCCAGGGGATCGTGGTCGACACTCCGCCGGGCATGCACCATTTCCGCGACCCGAAAGTGTGGCGAGAAGGGGACAGCTGGTACATGATCGTCGGCGCTCGCGATGGCGACACCGGCCAGGTGCGGCTGTATCGTTCAGCCGATCTGCGCCAGTGGCAGGATGCTGGCGTCCTCGATGAGGCGGAAAAAGAGATGGGCTACATGTGGGAATGCCCGGACTTCTTCGCCCTCAACGGCAAGCATATTCTGATGTTCTCTCCGCAGGGGCTGGCGGCTAAAGGCTATCAAAACCGCAACCTGTTCCAGAGCGGCTATCTGCTCGGTGAATGGCGGCCGGGGCAGGCGTTTGTGCGTGAGGGCGAGTTTGTGGAAATGGATCACGGCCACGACTTTTATGCCCCGCAAAGCTTCCTCACTCCCGACGGCCGCCGCATTGTCATCGGCTGGCTGGATATGTGGGAGTCGCCGCTGCCGGAGCAGCAGGACGGCTGGGCAGGCATGCTGTCGCTGCCGCGTGAACTGAGCCTGAGCGCGGATAATCGACTGCAGATGCGTCCGGCGAAAGAGGTCGAGAGCATGCGCGGCGCCAGCTTCCCGTGGCCGGTGACGACCCTGAAAAACCAGCAGACCACGATGGTGGAGAACTGCGAAGCGATGGAGGTGATCCTGCACTGGGATGGCCTGAACAGCAGCGCCGAGCAGTATGGCCTGAGCTTCGGCGAAGGTTTGCGCGTTTACGTGGATGCGCAGATGCAGCGCCTGGTGCTCGAGCGGCACTATCCGCAGCATGGCCTGTGCGGCACCCGCAGCGTCCCGTTGAATGAAGGCGCCGATCTGAAGCTAAGGATATTCTTCGATAGCTCTTCCGTCGAAGTGTTTGTTAATGATGGCGAGGCCTGTCTTAGCAGTCGTATATATCCGGATGCCGATCGTCGCGAATTGGCTTTATTTGCCTGGAGCGGTTCGGCTTATTTAACCGAAGCCGGCGCCTGGCAGCTGGAATAAGTTTTACTGAATAGTTGTTAATAACCCGTCTTCGACGGTGGACGGGTTATTATTGTCGAGCTTTACCCATAAATAAAAAATACTATTTAACTAAATAATAAAGGGTTATTCCGATGAATAAAATCTGGGTCGGGTGTGTTCTGACGTCTTTATTTACCCCTCTGGCTAATGCACAGGCGCCGCTATCCCTTGAGGAGCGGCTGGCGCAAATGGAACAACGGCTAAAGGCGACAGAGCAGCGGGCGGCCAGCGCGGAGGCGGAAATCCGCGCGCTAAAAAAACAGGAGGCACAAGCGACGACGGTGGCCAGCGCCGCACCGGCTAAACCCGCTTTACAACTTAATGATTATGGTGAATTAAAATTCTATGGCGACGTTGAGTTTAATATGGACGGCGCCAGCCGCACCGGTAGCCTGACGTCGGTGAAAACCAGCGCCAATAAAAACTGGGCGCCGGGAGATAAAGAGCGCTGGGATATTAACGGCCGTATTCTTCTCGGCTTTGATGGATTACGCAAAGGGGCTAACGGTAAATATGCCGGATTCAGCGTGCAGCCGCTGGCGGATATGAACGGTAAAATGAATCTTGATGATGCGGCCTTTTTCTTCGGTAAGCAGGACGACTGGAAAATTAAAATAGGTCGCTTCGAAGCCTACGATATGTTCCCGCTTAATCAGGATACGTTTGTTGAATATTCCGGCAACACGGCGAACGATCTGTATAGCGACGGCTACGGCTATATTTATATGATGAAAGAGGGGCGCGGACGCAGCAGCAGCGGCGGCAACTTCCTGCTGAGTAAAAATCTCGATAACTGGTATTTTGAGGTGAATACGCTGGTGGAGGACGGTAGCTCGCTGTTTGTGGACCAGAATTATCACGGCAACGCGCTGGATAATCGTAAAAATGTGGTTTACGTGCGTCCGGTCGCGGCCTGGCAATCCGGCGCCTGGTCGGTGGCGGCGGCGATGGAGAGTAATCTTGTTAATAATGCTTACGGTTATGAGAATCAGAATGGACGTTGGGTCGACCAGTCCAGCCGCACCGGCTACGGCATGACGATGAGCTGGAACACGCTGAAAACCGATGCCGAGGACGGTGCGGTGGTGAACTTAAGCACCGCGTATCTGGACGCGGCGGACGAAAAGGATTTCAGCGCCGGTATCAATGCGTTATGGCATCGCGTGGAGCTAGGCTATATCTATGCGCATAACAAAATCGACCAGTTTAATATGTCCGGCGTCAACGCGGAGTGCGATAGCGACTGCGCGATTCTGGCTCCGGGGCGCTACGACATTCACACCATTCATACCTCATGGCATCTGCCGAATATTATGGATATGCCGAACTTTAATATTTATCTCGGGGCCTATGCGTCATGGCTCGATTCATCGGCAGCGAAAAGCGGCAATACCGATGAACGCTACGGCGCGCGGGTGCGGTTTAAATATTTCTTCTGACGGTCTTCCCGGGTCGCGGCGTAAACGCCTTACCCGGGCTACTGGATCGCAGACGGCTGTGAACATGTAGCCCGGCTAAGCACCGCGCGAGCCGGGACGTTGCAGAATCACTACACCTCCACCAGATACAGCGCTGGCATACCCTCTTTATCGGAGGTAAACAGCACCCAGCGGTTATCCGGTGAAAATGAGGGATGCGGATGCGTCGCCTGGCGCTCGCCTTCAATCACTTTCCAGGTGGAGTCGTGGCGGCACACCGCAGTCTGCTTATCGGCGGCAATATCAAACACCCAGATAAACGGATCGTTAAGCTGTATATCGCCGGTGCTGTGCGGCGCGCCGTCGCCGACCACCAGGCTGCCATCGTGATTGCTCATCAGATGTGAGCAGGGAGGAATGGCCATCAGCTGGCGATTTTCCAGCGTTGCCGGGTCGGCGCGATACAGATAGCGATGCGGATCGTTTTCCTGATGCGCGACATAGTAAAGCGCGGAACCATCCGGCACCCAGAATTCGTGGGTAAAGCTCTCTCCCGACCGGTGCTGGCGAACCTTGCGCATATGGCTGCTGTCAGCGTTGATAAGCCACATTCGGGCATCGATAGCATCGCGCGGGCCTTCGTGGCAGAAGGCGATGGTGCCGTCATCAAACGGGCGGTAAATCGGGTGGCCGAGCCAGCGTTTTTCCTGCAATACCACGCGCTGTTCGCCGCTGTGCAGGTCGATATTAATCAGCCGGCACTCCGGCTCGGTGAAGTAGAATGCGCGGAACTTGCCCCAGTCGGTCAGCGGCTGCCAGTCGCTTTTTTTGATTTCGATACCCACCATCTGGCTGCAATCGCTATTGGCGACCCAGGTCCCGTAGGCCACCCATTGGTCATCCACCTGATACACCACCTGCTCCTCCAGCGAGGCCAGATCCACGCGGCGCAGCTGCTGGTTGTTTTTCACGTACCACAGCGACCGGTCGTCGGCGGAAAGGAAACCGCCAAAGGTGTTATCGCCCGGCCCGTCGGTGAGCTGGGTGGCCTGCTGCCCGGCGATATCGAGTAAATAGTAGTTCCAGTGGCCTTCAAACGCGCCGCCGAAAATCAGCTTGCTGCCGTCCCGGGTAAAGCATTTTTGGTAGAAGTAGTTGCGGTGGCAGATAACATGCGGTGGCGTCATCCGGATCACCTGGTGACCGGTTTCGCTGTCCTGCGTATGCAGAAAGCTCAGCGGGATGATTTTGCCTTTCATGATTCATTCACTCCTTGCTAAAAAAATACCCCGCAGCCGGAGCTGCGGGGTAGGGACCGATAACGGGTTGTTAGCGCATCGCGCGGCGCAGGATACGGTCAGACTGACGCTGGAAGTCAATTGCCGTCTCTTCTACGGTTTTCTGCCCGTAGTCGATGTACTGCAGAGAGGTGCCGAACTGGGCCACGATCTGCGGGTCATCAAAGTATGGCGACACCGAGAGTTTGGCCGGCAGGGACTGCGCCAGGCGCAGGCCTGATACCGCCGGATCGTCCTCTTTAATAGCGCCGTTTTCGGTCAGGTATTGAACCGCGACTTTGCTCAGCGGCACGCCGCGCTCAAGTCCCAGCGTCTCAACGCCTTCTTTGCTGTTCAGCAGGAAGTTGATCACCTTCGCCGCCGCTTCCGGATTTTTGGTGGATTTACCAATGGAGAGCATCTGCGCAGGTTTAAAGAACAGACCCGCGTCGGTAGCGCCCGGCAGCATCGGATAGCTGCCCAGCTCCAGCTTCGCCGGCGGCTTCAGGTTGTCGGAGTATTTGTTAATGGTGGAGTTCCACATATAGGTCCCCGCCCACTCGCCCTGAATCCACGGCTTCATTTCATACATATTGCTCTTACCGAACGAGGCATAGTACTTGGTGTCCGGCATGACGTGGCTGTCGATAAGCTTTTTATACATCTGGAAAAATTCGACCCACTGCTCTTTGCTGTAAGAGAATTTCTTGGTTTTTTCGTCGATAGCCGGCTGGTTGTACTTCTGAATCATATATGAATTGAGCAGCGCCAGGGTGTCCTGGTGCTCCAGCACCACCGGGTAATACTGTTTACCCAGCTTGCTCTCAAAGGTTTTACCCGCCGCCATCAGCTCGTCCCAGGTTTTCGGGTACTCGACGCCGGCTTTTTTCCAGGTCTCGTCGTTGAAGTAGAACACGCGCGCGGTGACGGAAATAGGGATACCGTTAAGCTTGCCGTCCACCGTGGTGGTTTGCAGCTCTTTGGCATCAAACTGGCTCAGGTCGATTACGTCCTTCATCTTATTCAGATCGTAGAAGCCTTCGCCGTTTTTCGAGAAGATCGGCAGCCAGTTCCAGTTAGTTTGCATCACGTCCGGCTCCGTGCCGCCGGCGATTTGCGTGGTCAGGCGCGAAAGATGGCCATCCCAGCCGGTATATTCCGCTTTAACATTAATATCCGGGTTTTGTTTATGAAACTCTTCCAGCGCCTTCAGGGTTACCTGGTGGCGGCCGTTGCCGCCCCACCATGACATACGCAGGTCGACATCCTTCGCCATGGAAGGTAACGCGGTAAGGCCCAAAGTTGCGGAGATTGCGGCGCTTAAAAGCACTTTTTTCATTTTAATACTCCAGGGTTCACAGAGAGATGTTCTGTTCAGTTTTGGCGTCAAAGATATGACACTTGTTGAGATCGAACTTGAAATGCACCGTGCGATGAAGCCCTTTCTCAATCATTGGCTTCGCTTCATCGGACGGCACGCGGGCGGTCAGTTCATAATCGGCAACCTTCAGGTAGACGAAGAATTCATGGCCCATGTTTTCCACCCGCACCATTTCACCGGCGCAGGAGCCTTCAGCAAACGGTTCATCGGAGATGGAGACGAACTCCGGGCGGACGCCAAAGAACACCTGCTGGTTCTTATGGGTCTCGACCTTACTCTGCAATCTGTCGTTTAGCGGCAGCAGCCCGTCGCCAACGGTCAGATGCAGGCGACCCGCTTGCTCAACCAGCTTGCTGGGACGAATATTCATCTCCGGCGCGCCGATAAACCCGGCCACAAACATGTTTTTCGGCTTGTGATAGAGGTTGTCCGGGGTATCCACCTGCATGATATGGCCCAGCTTCATCACGCAGATGCGGTCGCCCATGGTCATCGCCTCGGTCTGATCGTGGGTAACGTACACGGTGGTCGCCGGTTTACCGGATTTCTTCAGCTGCTTATGCAGGTCGGAAATACGGATGCGCATCGAGGCGCGCAGCTTGGCGTCAAGGTTAGAGAGCGGTTCATCGAACAGGAATACATCCGGTTTCTTCACAATCGCGCGGCCAACCGCCACGCGCTGTGCCTGGCCGCCGGAGAGCTGACGCGGCAGGCGGTCCAGCAGCTCTTCCAGCTCAAGGATTTTCGCCGCTTCGTTTACCTGGGCCTCAATCTGATCTTTCGGCAGCTTGCTCAGCTTCAGGCCGAAGGCAAGGTTTTCGCGCACCGTCATATGCGGATAGAGCGCGTAGTTCTGGAAGACCATCGCGATACCGCGCGCTTTTGGCGCGAGGTTATTCACGATTTTCTCGCCAATCCGCACTTCGCCGCCGCTGATGGTTTCCAGACCGGCCAGCATGCGCAGGGTAGTGGATTTGGCGCAGCCGGACGGCCCAACGATAACCATAAACTCGCCGTCCGCGATTTTCAGATCGATACCATGTACCGCCTTGAAGCCGTTGGAGTAGACTTTTTCCAGTTTGTTGAAAATAACTTCAGCCATGATATTTCCCTCTTAACCTTTAATTCCGCTGCTGGTAACGCCCTGTACGAAGTAGCGTTGTGCCAGGAAGAACACGATGATGGACGGCAGAATGGAGATGCTCGCCATTGCCAGAATTTCGTTCCACGGAGCGCCTTCCGTGACGTCGATGGACATTTTCAGCGCCAGCGCGATGGGGTATTTATCCACGCTGTAGACGTAAATCAGCGGACCGATAAAGTCGTTCATGGACCACATGAACTGGAACAGCGCCACCGAGATAATCGCCGGTTTCAGAATCGGCACCACCACGTACCACAGCACCTGAATAGAGTTGCAGCCGTCAATCTGCGCCGCTTCTTCCATGTCGCGCGGAACGCCGCGCAGGAACTGAATCAGCATGAAGACGAAGAACCCCTGAGTGGCGAAGGCCAGCGGCAGGTACAGCGGCAGATAGCTGTTCAGCATGCCCATTTCACGGAACATCAGATACTGCGGGATCAGCAGTACGGTGCTCGGCAGGAGCATGGTGGTGATCAGCGTGGCGAACCAGAATTTCTTCCACGGAATTTCGAAGCGGGCAAAGCCGTAGGCCACGATGGTGGAGGAGATAATGGTCAGCAGCACTTTCGGGATCACATACTTGAAGGTGTTCAGCATGTAGTGGCCGAAGTTGTACTCGGTGCCGGTTTTCCAGCCGTTGATAAAGCCATCCCATGTCGCGTGGGCAGGCCACAGGCTCAGGGTGGTGAAGATCTCGTGGTTCGGTTTGAACGACGCCGAGAACATCCATACCAGCGGGTAGAGCATCAGCAGGCCGACGAACAGCAGGATCACGTAGCGAATTGAGCGGCTGACTTTTTCACGACGCAGCGTCCGCGCGACTTCACGTTCGGCGATGTCCCTTGCTTCAGAGATTTGTTGGATATCAGCCATTTTTGCCTCCCTTATCGGCGGAGTAGAACACCCAATATTTTGAAGACTTAAACGCAATGGCGGCAAAGACCGCGACCACCAGGAACAGTACCCACGCCAGCGCCGCGCCGTAGCCCATATCGAAGTACTTAAAGGCGGTGTCGTAGATATAGAGCGAGAACAGATAGGTGGAGTAGGTTGGGCCGCCGCCGGTGATGACGTACGGGCCGGTAAACTCCTGGAACGCCTGAGTGGTCTGCATGATGAAGTTGAAGAAAATCACCGGCGTGATTAGCGGCACCGTGACCTTCATAAACATCTGCCATTTTGACGCGCCATCGATCATCGCCGCTTCATATTGTGATTGCGGAACGTTCTGCAGCGCCGCAAGGAAGATGACCATCGCCGAACCGAACTGCCAGACGCGCAGCAGGGTGACGGACATCAGGGCCAGCGAAGGCTCGCCGAGCCAGTTGACCGGGTCGAAGCCAAGTACACCGATAAAGCTGTTCAGCAGGCCGTCGATAGCAAACAGCGCGCGCCACAGAACGGCGATCGCCACCGAGCTACCGAGAATGGACGGGATATAGTAGGCGGTACGGAAAAAACCGATGCCGCGCAGCTTAAAGTTGAGGACAAAAGCGATCCCCAGCGCGAAAGCCAGCTTTAACGGGATGGTTAAAAAGACATACGCAAACGTCACGCCCATTGATTTCCAGAAGAGGCCATCTTCGGTCAGCATGTAGCGATAGTTTTCGATGCCGTTAAACACCGGTGGACTCATCAAATCGTACTCAGTGAAACTGAGGAAGAAAGATGAAACAAAGGGAAAGGCGGTAAAGACTATCAACCCTATGATATAGGGGGATATCCATGCCAATCCCAGCATTCTGTTTTCATTCATACATACCTACCTGGCTTACGAGTTTGTAATACGGATTCGGGGTTACTGCCTTTCCCGCGGCCCGTGCCGCCGGAAAGTTAATGCGTTCCTGGTATGTCAGCGGTAAATCATTCCTTGTTAACGGTGCGTGTGTTGAGCGCTTTTGCGCGCTTGTCGTCCCTGGAGAACATCTGTTTTTTGATTTTGTCTTACCCGGCGTCCTGATTTTGTAAAACGCCGTTTTAATTTTATTTTATTGCTATTTATTACGGAGTCATTCGGTTGATCGCGGAAATGTGATCAAAGTCGAAACGATGTTTCAAAAAGGTGCTGGCGCGCGCATTTTGCAGGAAGCCAAGTCATAGAAAAGGATGAGCGGCAGGCGCAGTGAGGCTATTCAGGCGGGATTAATTGCTCTGCTAATCATTATGCTACGACATACTTTATGACAATTATTATTAGCGGAAAAGTTCAGAAAATGGTGGGCACGCCTGGCATGCCCTGGGGCAGGAGAAATTACTTTTGCAGAAAATCCTGACGAACGGGAGTAAAGGTATCAAGAAGCGTGCCCGGCTTCAGGCAGACGCAGCCGTGCATAATTTCCGGCTTCTTATAGAGCGTATCGCCGGCGCTGACCACGTGCTTTTCATCACCGATGGTGAACTCAAACTCGCCGGAGAGCACATAGGTGAGCTGCTCGTGCGGGTGATTATGCATCGGCCCGATAGCGCCCGCTTCGAAGTTCACTTCAACCGCCATCATCTTGCCATCGTGCGCAAGGATGCGGCGGGTGACGCCATTGCCCAGATCTTCAAGGGTGGTCTCTTTATGAAAAATAAACATCCGCTGGTCCTGTAATTAAATGAAACAATGTTTCATTTAATCTATCGCATAATCTTCTAAAAGGAAACGATCGTCGGGAGAAGTGGAAAGTCGATCACAACTTTGTTTTACTGAAAACCTCACACAAGGAGGGATGATGAAAACGATTGGTCTGTTAGGCGGCATGAGCTGGGAATCGACGATTCCTTACTACCGGCTGATTAACGAAGGTATTAAAGCGCGCCTCGGCGGCCTGCACTCCGCCAGCCTGCTGCTGCACAGCGTGGATTTCCACGAAATTGAAGCCTGCCAGTCAAGCGGCGACTGGCAGCGCGCGGGCGAGATCCTCGCCCAGGCGGCGGCCGGCCTGCAGCAGGCGGGCGCCGAGGGGATTGTCCTGTGTACCAACACTATGCATAAAGTCGCGCAGGCGATTGAAACGCGCTGCGATGTGCCGTTTTTGCATATTGCCGACGCGACCGGACGGGCGATTACCGCGAAAGGGCAGAACCGCGTTGCGCTATTAGGGACCCGCTATACCATGGAGCAGGATTTTTATCGCGGGCGCCTGCAGCAGCAGTTCGCTATCGACACGCTGATCCCGGAGGCTGAAGATCGTGAGCGGATTAACCAGATCATTTTTGATGAACTGTGCCTCGGCGTCTTTAGCGAGCATTCACGCGACTACTATCTTCAGGTCATCGAGCTCCTGGCGGAGCAGGGGGCGGAAGGGGTGATTTTCGGCTGTACCGAAATCGGTCTGCTGGTGCCGGAAGAGAGCAGCCCGCTGCCGGTGTTTGATACGGCCGCGATCCACGCGGCGGACGCGGTGGCGTTTATGCTGTCGTGAGTACCGCTTCGAGCGGCGTCAGGATACGCGACATGCTGTTTTGCAAATGCAGGGCGAAGGCATCGACCAGCGCGGAGCCGGGGCGGTGCAGCGGGCGCACCAGGCTAACGGTAAAAGGCACTTCAACGCTAAAGCGGCGTACCACCACGCCGTTCCCGGCATAATCGAGGGCGGTGAGCGGGTTAACCACCGAAATGCCGACCCCGGCTCTTACCATCGCGCAGATGGAGGCGGCGCTGTGCGTCTCCACCACCATCCGCCGTTTGACCTGATGTTCGACAAACAGGGCATCGAGCAGCTGGCGATAGCTATCGGTGCGCGACAGGCTAATGTAGTTTTCGCCGTGAAAATCCGCAGGCGTCAGCATCGGCTTAGCCGCTAACGGATGGCCCTGCGGCAGTACGCACACTTCATTCAGGGTCAGCAGCGGCGTACGCTCGGTTCCGGCGGGGGTATGCAGGGTTTCCGTCAATCCCAGATCGTGGCGCTGGGCCGACAACCACTCCTCCAGCAGCGGTGATTCCTGGGGGACAATTTGCAGGCTGACGTCCGGGTAGCGCGCTAAAAACGGCGCCAGCAGCAGCGGCAATAGCGATTGGGAGAAGACCGGCAGACAGGCTATCGACAGCTCGCCCTGGCGGAACTCGCGCAGGCTTTCTGCGGCGCTGACGATTCTGTCCAGACCGTACCAGGATCGCTGCACCTCTTCAAACAGACGTAATCCCTGAACCGTAGGCTGCAGGCGCCCGCGCGTGCGGGAGAATAGCGTCAACCCCAGCACCTTTTCAAAACGCGCCAGCTCGCGGCTGACGGTGGGCTGCGAGGTATGCAGCATGCGTGCGGCCTCGGTCAGATTGCCGGTGGTCATCACCGCATGAAAGATTTCAATATGACGCAGGTTGACGGCGGGCATGGGGGTTCCTTAAGTGGCGCAAGCCATATCATTTTTGCATAGAGTGGCAATAAAACGATATTTTTTATTGCGTACGCGCTGTGGCGTAATCGTAAAAAACAGAAATAACGCACACACAGCACCGGAGTTCCTTATGCCACACTCGCTTTACGCTACCGATACCGACCTGAGCGCAGAAAACCTGCTGCGTCTGCCCGCCGAATTCGGCTGCCCGGTTTGGGTTTACGACGCGCAGATTATCCGCCGCCAGATTGCCCAATTGAGCCAGTTCGACGTGGTGCGTTTTGCGCAGAAGGCCTGCTCCAATATCCACATTCTGCGCCTGATGCGCGAGCAGGGCGTGAAGGTGGATTCGGTGTCGCTGGGCGAGATCGAGCGCGCGCTGGCGGCCGGGTACGATCCGCATCAGCATCCGGAAGATATCGTCTTTACCGCCGATCTGATCGACGATGCAACCCTGGCGCGGGTTAAAGAGCTGCAGATCCCGGTCAACGCCGGCTCAATTGATATGCTGAGCCAGCTGGGCGAAGTCTCTCCGCGCCACCGCGTCTGGCTGCGGGTTAACCCGGGCTTCGGCCACGGCCACAGCCAAAAAACCAATACCGGCGGCGAGAACAGCAAGCACGGGATCTGGCACAGCCATTTAACGGCGGCGCTGGAAGTGATGCGTCGCTATCAGCTCCAGCTGGTGGGGATTCACATGCATATCGGTTCTGGGGTCGACTATGGTCACCTGGAACAGGTCTGCGGCGCGATGGTGCGTCAGGTTGTTGAATTCGGGCAGGATCTGCAGGCGATCTCCGCCGGCGGCGGACTGTCGATCCCGTATCACGAAGATGAAGAGGCGATCGATACCGATCACTACTTCGGCCTGTGGAACGCGGCGCGCGAGCAGATCGCTAAACATCTGGGCCATCCGGTCGCGCTTGAGATCGAACCGGGTCGCTTCCTGGTGGCGGAGTCCGGCGTGCTGGTTTCTCAGGTTCGCAGCGTGAAGGAGATGGGCAGCCGCCACTTCGTGCTGATTGACGCCGGTTTTAATGATTTGATGCGCCCGGCGATGTACGGCAGCTATCACCATATTACCGCTCTCGCCGCGGACGGCCGCGATCTGCGCGCCGCGGCGGAGGTTGAAACCGTAGTGGCCGGGCCGCTGTGCGAATCGGGCGATGTATTTACCCAGCAGGAGGGGGGGAAAGTGGAAACCCGCCTGCTGCCTGCGGTGGCGCCGGGGGATTATCTGGTGCTGCACGATACCGGCGCTTACGGCGCGTCGATGTCTTCTAACTACAACAGCCGTCCGCTGCTGCCGGAAGTGCTGTTCGACAACGGCAAAGCGCGGCTGATCCGCCGTCGCCAGACCATTGAAGAGCTGCTCGCGCTCGAGCTGCTGTAAGGCGCTGCCCGATGGCGCTTCGCTTATCGGGCCCGCTAATTATGCGTAATACGGCCCGGTGGTGACCGACTCGCGCAGCACCAGCTTGCCGGTAAACGGCGGTATGGTCTCGATCGGCTGGCCGTTGGCCAGCTTGATGGCCTGATCGATAGCGGTGGTGATCATGTTATCGATCGGCAGATAGACCGTCGACAGCCCCGGCTCCAGCCATTTCGCGCTCGGCGCGTCATCAAAACCAAACAGCGAAATATCCTGCGGGATCCGCAGCCCTGCCTGATGCAGCGCTTTCGACGCGCCCAGCGCCATATCATCGTTACAGGAAAACAGCGCGCTAAACGGCGTTTTCTCTTCCAGCAGCTCGCAGCAGAGTTCATAGCCGCGGCTCATGGTGGAGTCGCCGTATTTCACCTTCGCCGGATCCCACTTGATGCCGTGCTTCTTCAGCGCGTTGCGATAGCCTTCCAGGCGAGCTTTACCCGTCGGCGTGTGCATCGGCACGGTCAAACAGGCAATATCGCGATGGCCCTGGGCAATGAGGTACTCAACCGCCTGAAACGCCGCGTCCTGCTGTTCGAAGAACACGCAACGCTCCCGGGCCTGGCTAACGTCGCGGTTGATCACCACCAGCGGCATGGCGATAGACTCAATAAGCGACATAATCTTCTTTTCGCTCATATGGCGCGTGTAGAGCACGATGGCATCGCACTGGCGATCGGCCAGCATCTGCACTGCCTCTTCTTCACGCTCCGGCGCATCGTGGCCGTCGGTGACGATCAGCTGTTTGCCCCAGGCTTCCGTCTGGCGAGAAGCTTGCTGCAGCAGGCGGCCAAAATAGAAGCCGTCAAAGGTGGAAACCACCAGACCGATGCTGTTGCTCGTGCGGTTCGCCAGCGAGCGGGCGAGAAAGTTAGGCCGGTAGCCCAGCTCTTCCATCGCCTTAAAAACCTGTTGGCGGGTGCTCTCTTTCACCTGACCTGTGCCGTTCAACACGCGGGAAACCGTCGCTTTAGAGACGCCTGCGCGAATTGAGACATCCAGCATTGTAGCCATTCATCCGATTCCTGATATCACGTGGTGAACCGCAGTTTATCACAGACATTCAGGGGGATATGGCTTCATGGCGCGGTAAAAAACCATCGCGATCACGCTTTTACAGGAATTGATCGCAGGGAAAAGAAAATCGCAAATGCGGTATGCCAATTATCGCCTTTCTGGAATGCCAATGAACGGGTTGGGAGCTTAATCACAGAACTTATTCTCCTCAGTGGCTATTTTTTGGTATGCCAATAGGTGTTTGGCTGTACACCTGGTGCGCTAAAAGCCCTTAAACCTGAGGTATCCTCTATGGCATTGCAGGACAAACTGATCGACTCACTGGGGAGTTTCGCCACGAAATTCAACAGCTACCGCTACATCATGGCGATAAAATCCGCTTTTATTACCCTGATGCCGGTGATCATCGTCGGCGCCTTTTCGGTGCTGATCTCCAATATGGTGCTGGATCCGAAAAACGGACTCGCCAGCTTTCAGGCGCTCTCTTTTCTGGCGGCGCTGAAACCCATTACCAGCGCGATCAACTACGCCACCCTTAACTTTCTCAATATTGGCGCGGTCTTTCTTATCGGCATCGAGCTGGGGCGGATTAACGGCATCAAGAGCCTGTTCCCCGGTCTGCTGGCGGTGATCTGCTTTATCTGCGTGACGCCGACCACCGTCGAAATGATGGTCGACGGGCAAATGCATGAAGTGAAAGATGTGCTGCTGCGCCAGTTTTCCGATACCCGTAGCCTGTTCCTCGGTATGTTTATCGCCATTCTGTCGGTGGAGATCTACTGCTGGCTGGAGGGCCGCAAGGGGCTGAAGATCAAGATGCCGGATACCGTGCCGCCCAACGTATCGGCGTCGTTCTCCGCCCTGATCCCGGCCATTATCACCACCACGGTGATTGCCACCTTTGGCTTTATTTTCCATCAGGCCACCGGCATGTACCTGTATGACGCGGTCTATCAGGTGGTGCAGCAGCCGCTGGAGCGGGTGGTGCAAAGCCTGCCGGGGATCCTGCTGCTGATGTTTGTCGCGCAGCTGTTCTGGGTTATCGGTATCCACGGCAACCAGATGATCAAACCGATCCGCGAACCGCTGCTGCTGGGAGCCATCACCGTCAATATGAGCGCCTTTGAGCAGGGCAAAGAGGTGCCTAATATCATCACCATGCCATTCTGGGACGTTTATATGAGCATCGGCGGATCGGGGCTGACGATTGGCCTGCTGATCGCGGTCATGATCGCCACCAAACGCAAAGAGATGAAAGAGATCGCCAAGCTGTCGATTGGGCCGGGTCTGTTCAATATTAACGAACCGGTGATTTTCGGCATGCCGATCATGCTCAATCCGATCCTCGCGATCCCTTTTATCATCACGCCGCTGGTGACCGGCAGCATCGGCTACTTCGCGACCGCCGCCGGCTTTGCCGGTAAAGCGGTGGTGATGGTGCCGTGGACCACCCCGCCGCTGATCAACGCCTGGCTCTCTACGGCGGGTTCGATGGGGGCGGTGGTGACGCAGCTTATCTGCATCCTGACCGCGGTGCTGATCTATCTGCCGTTCGTCAAAATAGCCTCCCGCCGCGCGGAAAACGCTCAGCGCCAGGCGGAGAACGAGCAGGCCAGCCAACAGATATGAGGACACAATGACGACAGTAAAGATGGCGATCCCCCGCGACTTTATCCTCGGCGCCGCCGCTTCCGCGTGGCAAACCGAGGGCTGGAGCGGTAAGAAAGCGGGCCAGGATTCCTGGCCGGATCTCTGGTACAAGAACGACCGCCGCGTCTGGCATAACGGCTACGGCCCGGCGGTGGCGACCGATTTTATCAACCGCTTCCGCGAAGACGTGCAGTTGATGAAGCTGGCGGGGCTGACCCACTACCGCACGTCGATTAACTGGTCGCGCTTTCTCACCGATTATGAAAACGTCACGGTCGATGAAGACTATGCGGCGTACTACGATCAGTTGTTCGATGAACTGCTGGCCAACGGCATCGAGCCGATGATCTGTCTTGAACACTATGAACTCCCCGGCTATCTGCTGGAGCAGTACGGCGGCTGGGCGTCAAAAAAGGTGGTTGAGCTGTTTGTGCAGTACGCGGAGAAAGTGTTCGCCCGCTATCACCACAAAGTCACGCGCTGGTTTACCTTCAATGAACCGATCGTGGTGCAGACCCGCGTTTATCTGGATGCGCTGCGCTGGCCTTACGAGCAGAACACCGGCACCTGGATGCAGTGGAATCACCACAAGGTGCTGGCGACGGCAAAAGTGGTCCGGCTGTTTCGCGAGAAAGGCTATCGCGGCACGGTAGGCTGCATTCTTAACCCGGAGGTCACCTACCCGCGCTCAAAAGCGTCGCACGATGTACGCGCCGCCGAACGCTACGATCTGTTTTATAACCGGGTTTTCCTCGATCCGCTGGTCCACGGCCTCTACCCGCCTGAGCTACTGGCCCTGCTCGAACAGCACGGGGTCTCCTGGGATTATGACGCGGAGGAGCTGGCGATAATCCGCGACAACACCGTTGATGAGCTGGGGATTAATCTCTACTACCCGCATCGGGTTAAGGCTCCATCGCGCGCCTGGCATCCGCAGACGCCGTTCCATCCGGCTTACTACTATGAGCCCTTTGAGCTACCGGGGCGGCGGATGAATCACTCCCGCGGCTGGGAAATTTATCCGCAAATCGTTTTTGATATGGCGATGCGGATCAAGCAGGACTACCGCAATATTGCGTGGTTCGTGGCGGAAAGCGGCATGGGCGTGGAAAACGAAGGGCAGTTTCGCAATGGCGAAGGCACCATCGCCGACGACTACCGGATCCGCTTTATCAGCGAGCATCTGTGGCAAACGCTGCGCGCGCGGGAAGCGGGGGCCAACTGTCACGGCTACATGCTGTGGGCGTTTACCGACAACGTTTCGCCGATGAACGCGTTTAAAAATCGCTACGGGCTGATTGAAATCGATCTGCAAAATAATCGTGCGCGGCGGCCCAAGGCGTCCGCCAGCTGGTTCCGTAAGCTAGGCGAGAGCCGGGAATTGACGCTGGATATTGACGATGAGTGGCGCTAGCCGGGCTGAAATTTTGCTAAGATAGCGGCCGATATTGACTCGCAGGCTCATAACGCACAGGTGATATTGTGGAGAAGGCTATCATTCCGCCGGAAAAGAAACCCTACCAGGAAATAGGTGATGATTTACGCGCACAGATTGCGCAGGGGCGCTATCCCATCGGGTCGCGCCTGCCGCCGGAACGCAATATCGCCGAGACCTACGGCGTGAGCCGGACCATCGTCCGCGAAGCGCTGCTGATGCTGGAGCTGCAGGGGACGGTCGACATTCGCCAGGGCTCCGGGGTGTACGTGATGCGCATCCCGCACGAGGACGATAGCGAGGAAGAACAGATGCTAAGCAGCGACGTCGGGCCGTTCGAAATCCTGCAGGCCCGCCAGCTGCTGGAGAGCAATATCGCCGCTTTTGCCGCCAAAATGGCCACCCGCGCCGATATCGATAACCTGAAGCGGATTATCGAGCAGGAACAGCGGGCGATTGCCGCCAACGATACCAGCCAGGATAACGCCCGGCTGTTTCACCTGGTGATGGCCGGCGCGACGCAAAATCAGATGCTGCTGGCGACGGTTGAGCGCATCTGGCTGCAGATGGACAGCAGCCCGCTGTGGCAGCAGTTCAACGTGCATATCGCCAGCCGGGCGTACCGGCTGAAGTGGCTCGGGGACCGGCAAACGCTGCTCGCCGCCCTGCGCCGACGCGATGTGATGGGGGCCTGGCAGGCAATGTGGCAGCATCTTGAAAATGTCAAAAACAGCCTGCTGGAGCTCTCCGATGAAGACGCGCCGGACTTTGACGGCTATCTCTTTGAATCGGTACCGATTTTTCAGGGAAAGCTGGTATGATTATTCACCCCCTCTACGCTGCGCCGCAGCACGCTTCATGCGTGACGGAGTGGCTCTGGCGAGAGTTTGGCGCTGACGCGCTGCCGCGGGCGTTCTTCGCCAGCATTGTCGAACATAGCCAGACGCCGGGAGCGTTGCCCATTACCTTTGTGGCCGTGGAGGGCGAGAGGCTGCTGGGCACCGTCGGCCTGTGGCGCTGCGATTTAATCAGCCGCCAGGATCTCTATCCGTGGATGGCGGCGCTCTACGTGGCGCCTGAGGCGCGCGGGCAGGGGCTGGCGGGAAAACTACAGCAGCACGTCATCGGATATGCCAGAGCGCAGGGCTATACCGAGCTATTTCTCTACTCCGCCTGCCGCGATTTTTATGAGCGTTTTGGCTGGCAGTATATCGGCGAAGGCCTGGATTATCCGGCCAGCGCCGTCAGTTTATACCGCTACGATTTATCGCTGTCGAGGGGCGCAATCACCGAGTGACGGCGGACCAGCGTGGGGCTGAAAAGGTGGGTAATCTCCGGCGGCGGGCGATGCTCCGCCAGCGCTAACGCCAGCTCCGCGGCCTGCGTCGCCATGGTGACAATCGGATAGCGTACGGTGGTCAGACGCGGGCGCACGTAGCGCGAAATCAGCACGTCATCAAAGCCAATCAGCGAAATCTCACGCGGCACATCAATCCCGTTATCGTTTAATACGCCCATCGCGCCGGCGGCCATCGAGTCGTTATAGCAGGCGACGGCGCTGAAGTTCCTGCCGCGGCCCAGCAGCTCGGTTATCGCCTGTTCTCCGCCGCTCTCATCGGGCTCGGCAAAGGTCACCAGGCGATCGTTGCACGGCAGATCGCTCTCTTTTAACGCTGCCCAGTAGCCCTGCAGCCGGTCTTCAGCATCGGAAATAGCGTGATTAGAGCAGAGATAGCCGATGCGGGTGTGCCCCTGCTGAATCAGGTGGCGGGTCGCGAGCCATGCGCCGTAGCGGTCATCCAGCGCCACGCAGCGCTGCTCGAAACCGGGCAGGATGCGGTTAATCAGTACCATGCCGGGGATTTGCTGCATCAGCGAGGCCAGTTCGTCATCGGGGATCATTTTGGCGTGGACCACCAGCGCCGCGCAGCGGTGGCGAATCAGCTGTTCAATCGCCTGGCGCTCTTTATGGAGGTTGTGATAGCCGTTACCGATCAGCAAAAAATTGCCGGTATTGTAGGCGACCTGCTCGACGGCTTTCACCATCGCGCCGAAGAAGGGGTCGGAGACATCGCCCACCACCAGGCCGACGGTTTCCGTTGACTGCTGCGCCAGCGCGCGGGCGTTGGCGTTGGGGTGATAATTTAGCGTTTCCATCGCGGCGCCTACCGACTGGCGCGAGGCTTCGCTGGCTTTCGGTGAATTGTTAATAACGCGGGAGACGGTAGCGACGGAGACTCCTGCGAGCCGGGCTACATCCTTAATAGTCGCCATACCAGGCCTTTTTTAGGGTAAGCGTTTACATGGCATTTATGTTACGGGAAAGCGCGGCAGATTCAAGGGTTGGTACTTTTGGGTTAATGCAATTGTGACGCAGATTAGCGTTGCGGGTGAAATAGTTACCCACAGGGGTGCGGAGAATGATTCCGGGAACGGACAATTCACACCTTTGCTTACACTTTGCGATTGGCTGTTGCGAATGTTCGCTGGTTTACCCATTCATTGCATTGATACTCTGGCTATCCCAGAGGTATTGATAGGTGGAGTCAACTTCAGGTTGACCACTTAATTACACCAGCCTGCGCAGATGCGCAGGTTTTTTTTTGCCCGCCGTTAGCCGTTGTTACAGTTCACGAAAAAAGTAATAACTGGTTGCACTTAGGCTCATTCCCTTGCGTTTTATGGCTGGCGCCGGCGGCGGGAAAAACGAGACAATCAGGATCCCAGAGGTATTGATTGGTGAGTTTTTTAAGTACGCTTTTCGTACTGATTATCTTGCACCGACCTGCGCGGATGCGCAGGTTTTTTTTGTCCTGAATTCCGCTCCTCCTGGTGCATTTCCCGTCCCTTCTCATGTAACCTGCTTTGACTGATTAACCGGTCAAACGGAGTTGTTATGCTTTTGGGATTTTTCAGACTACTTTTCAAAGGATTGTACCGGGTCAAGTTAACCGGTGACCCCCAGGCGCTGCAGCAGCAGAAGGTGCTGATTACGCCAAACCATGTCTCCTTTATTGACGGCGTACTGCTGGCGCTTTTCCTGCCGGTGCGCCCGGTGTTTGCGGTCTATTCCTCAATCAGCGATCGCTGGTTTATGCGCGCGCTAAAGCCGATTATTGATTTTGTGCCGCTGGACCCGACCAAACCGATGTCGATAAAACATCTGGTCCGCCTGATTGAGCAGGGGCGCCCGGTGGTGATTTTCCCGGAAGGGCGGATCTCGGTGAGCGGTTCGCTGATGAAAATTTACGACGGCGCCGCCTTTGTGGCGGCGAAGTCGCAGGCGACCATCGTGCCGCTGAGAATCGAAGGCGCTGAATTAACCCCCTTTAGCCGCCTGAAGGGGCTGGTTAAGCGCCGCCTGTTCCCGCGCATTCAGCTGCATCTGCTGCCGCCGACGCATCTGCCGATGCCCGATGCGCCGCGCGCCCGCGACCGGCGTAAAATTGCCGGTGAAATGCTGCATCAGATCATGATGGAAGCGCGGATGGCGGTGCGCCCGCGCGAAACGCTGTATGAGTCGCTGCTGGCGGCCCAGGACCGCTTCGGCGCGCGCAAACGCTGCGTGGAAGATATCAATTTTCAGCCGGACACCTACCGTAAGCTGCTGACCAAAACCCTCTTCGTGGCGCGCATTCTGGAAAAATACAGCACCCAGGGCGAAAAAATCGGCCTGATGCTGCCGAACGCCGGAATAAGCGCGGCGGTGATTTTTGGCGCGATCGCCCGCGGACGAATCCCGGCGATGATGAACTATACCGCCGGGGTCAAAGGCCTGAGCAGCGCCATTACCGCGGCGGAAATCAAAACCATCTTTACCTCCCGCACCTTCCTCGATAAAGGCAAGCTCTGGCACCTGCCGGAGCAGTTGACGCAGGTACGCTGGGTATTTCTCGAAGATTTAAAAGGTGAGGTTACCGCCGCCGATAAGCTGTGGATTTTTGGCCATCTGCTGATGCCGAAGCTGGCTCAGGTTACGCAGCAGCCGGAAGACGCGGCGATGATTCTGTTTACCTCCGGCTCGGAAGGCAATCCGAAAGGGGTAGTGCATAGCCATAAAAGCCTGCTGGCCAACGTCGAGCAGATTAAAACCATTGCCGACTTTACCGCCAACGACCGCTTTATGTCGGCGCTGCCGCTGTTTCACTCCTTTGGCCTGACGGTCGGCCTGCTGACCCCGCTGTTTACCGGCGCGGAGGTCTTCCTCTATCCCAGCCCGCTGCACTACCGCGTGGTGCCGGAGCTGGTATATGACCGCAACTGTACCGTGCTGTTCGGCACCTCCACCTTCCTTGGCAACTACGCCCGTTTTGCGAATCCGTATGATTTTTATCGCCTGCGTTACGTTGTCGCCGGGGCGGAGAAGCTGCAGGAAAGCACAAAGCAGATCTGGCAGGACAAGTTTGGCCTGCGCATTCTTGAAGGCTACGGCGTCACTGAATGCGCGCCGGTGGTATCGATCAACGTGCCGATGGCGGCGAAAGTGGGCACCGTTGGCCGCATTCTGCCGGGGATGGACGCGCGTCTGCTGGCCATGCCCGGTATTGAAGAGGGGGGCCGTTTACAGCTTAAAGGGCCGAACATCATGAACGGCTATCTGCGGGTGGAGAATCCCGGCGTGCTGGAAGCGCCCGCGGCGGAAAATCAGCACGGCGTAGTCGAGGCCGGCTGGTATGACACCGGGGATATCGTCAGCTTTGACGAACAGGGCTATGTGCGGATTCAGGGCCGCGCGAAGCGCTTTGCCAAAATCGCCGGTGAGATGGTGTCGCTGGAGATGGTCGAGCAGGTGGCGCTGGCGGTTTCGCCGGACAAAATGCACGCCACGGCGATTAAACAGGATGCCAGCAAAGGCGAGGCGCTGGTGCTGTTTACCACCGATAATGAACTGAATCGTGAAAAACTGCTGCGCTATGCCCGTGAACACGGCGTACCGGAGCTGGCGGTACCGCGCGACATTCGCTGGCTGAAGCAGCTCCCGGTACTGGGCAGCGGCAAGCCGGACTTTGTCACCCTTAAAGGCATGGTTGAACAGGCGGAAGGTTCGGATGAGTGAGTCGGTACACACTAACACATCGCTGTATTCGAAAGGGATGATGGCGGTTATCTGCGCCCAGTTTCTTTCGGCGTTTGGCGATAACGCGCTGTTGTTCGCCACCCTGGCGCTGATGAAGCAACTGTTCTACCCGGAGTGGAGCCAACCGGTATTACAGATGTTGTTTGTGGGCGCTTACATTCTCTTCGCGCCGTTTGTCGGACAGTTTGCCGATAGCTTTGCCAAAGGGCGGGTGATGATGGTGGCGAACGGCCTGAAGCTGGTTGGCGCGGGGTGCATCTGCTTTGGCGTGAATCCGTTTGTTGGCTATACGCTGGTGGGCATCGGCGCTGCCGCCTATTCTCCGGCTAAATACGGCATTCTCGGCGAGCTGACCACCGGCGATAAGTTAGTGAAAGCGAACGGCCTGATGGAGTCCTCGACCATTGCGGCGATCCTGCTCGGCTCGATGGCGGGCGGTATCCTGGCGGACTGGCATATCATGGCGGCGCTCGGCGTCTGCGCGGTGGTGTACGCCGGCGCGGTGGTCGCCAACCTGTGGATCCCGAAGCTGCCGGCGGCGCGTCCCGGGCAATCATGGCGTTTCAGGCCGATGACCCACAGCTTCTTTAGCGCCTGTACGACGCTATGGCGCAACGGTGAGACCCGCTTTTCGTTAGTCGGCACCAGCCTGTTCTGGGGGGCGGGCGTGACGCTGCGCTTCCTGCTGGTGCTGTGGGTGCCGGCGGCGCTGGGCATTACCAGCAACGCCATGCCGACCTACCTTAACGCGATGGTGGCGGTGGGGATTGTGCTGGGAGCCGGCGCGGCGGCGAAGCTGGTGACGCTGGAAACGGTGTCGCGCTGCATGCCCGCCGGGATATTGATTGGCGTGGCGGTCATCTTTTTCGCCATCCAGCAGGCGCTGCTGCCGGCGTTTGCTCTGCTGCTGCTGCTCGGCGCGTTCGGCGGCTTCTTTATCGTGCCGCTTAACGCCCTGCTGCAGGAGCGAGGGAAACATACGGTCGGCGCGGGCAACGCTATCGCGGTGCAGAACCTCGGCGAAAACGTGGCGATGCTGCTGATGCTGGGCCTCTATTCGCTGGCGGTGAGCATCGGTATTCCTGTCGTCGGCGTAGGGATTGGCTTTGGCGTGGTGTTCGCCCTGGCGATTACTGCCCTGTGGATTTGGGGACGGCGTAAATAATCTCCCGGAGGCGGCGCGTAGCGCCTGTCCGGGCTACAAACCGCACGAACTTGTAGCCCGGACAGATGCGTAGCATCGCCTCCGGGAGCTTTTACGGCCTTACGGTGCCGGGTAGGTATAAACCTGATGCACCGCTTCAATCTCGGCTAAAACCTCTGCGCTCAGCTCCAGATGCAGGCTTTCGACGTTGGTTTTCAGCTGCTCCATGGTGGTCGCGCCCAGCAGGGTGCTGGCGACAAACGGCTGACGACGTACGAAGGCCAGCGCCATCTGCGCCGGGTCAAGGTTGTGCCGCTTCGCGATATCGACATAGGCTGCCACCGCTTTTTGCGTCTGCTCGCCGCTGTAGCGCGTAAAACGGCTGAACAGCGTATTGCGTGCGCCTGCCGGTTTTGCGCCGTTGAGGTATTTCCCGGTCAGCGTGCCGAACGCCAGGCAGGAATAGGCCAGCAGCTCCACGCCTTCATACTGGCTGACTTCCGCCAGGCCCACTTCAAAGCTGCGGTTCACCAGGCTGTACGGGTTCTGGATCGTCACGATGCGCGGCAGGTCGTGCTTGTCCGCCAGATGAAGATAGCGCATCACGCCAAACGCCGTTTCGTTAGAGACCCCGATATAGCGAATCTTGCCGGCGCGCTGGAATTCGGCCAGCGCGTCCAGCGTATCCAGCAGGGTGACGACCGGGGCGGAATCGGCCCAGGTGTAGCCCAGCTTGCCGAAACAGTTGGTCGGGCGCTGCGGCCAGTGTACCTGATAGAGGTCGAGATAATCGGTCTGCAGGCGCTTCAGGCTGTCGTGCAGCGCCTCGCGGATATTTTTACGATCCAGCTTGTGGTCAGGACGAATGCTGCTGTCGTTATTGCGGGCAGGGCCGCTCACTTTAGAGGCGATAATCAGCTTTTCGCGATTGCCGCGCTTCGCCAGCCAGTTACCGATGTAGGTTTCCGTCAGGCCCTGGGTTTCCGGGCGCGGCGGGACGGGATACATTTCCGCGACGTCAATCAGGTTAATGCCCTGACTCACCGCGTAATCGAGCTGCTCGTGCGCGTCTGCCTCGCTATTCTGCTCACCAAACGTCATTGTGCCCAGCCCCAGCGTGCTGATTTCAAGAGAACTGTGTGGGATACGGTGATACTGCATAGCCGGCTTCCTTTTTTATCAACAAGGTCAGGCGTTCCCCGACAAAGGAATATAAAAATGGCAGAGGGGGAGAAAAAGGGGAAGTAAAAAAATCAAAAAAGCCGGGCTGACGGAATCCGGCCTGATGAATCCTCGCGGACAGATCAGGTGTATCCCGACTTTTCTCTGAATGCTGAAGAATAAAGAACGCTGCTCAACGGTGCGATAAAACGCTAAATCGCGACCTGACGGCGGGACTTAACGTTTAATAATCTGCGAAACGTCGTCACGATTGATCTGCATTTTATTACCCTGCTGATCTTCGTAGCTGATAAGGCCGGTGTCGTCGTCTATGGCGGGTTTGCCGTCGGTCAGAATCATGCGACCATCTTTGGTTGCCATGACGTAATCGCTGCTGCAACCGGAAACCGAGAACGCCAGTCCTACGGCGGAAATCAATACTGCCCATTTTTTCATCGCTATCACCCCTATTATAGCCGCACCTCGTACCAGTATATTAATAGCCTGATTTGTGAGACATAAAAAGCAGTTAAGTCTTAAAAAAGAATTGCAGCCCGTTTCAGGGCTGCATTTTAGCGGGCTACAGCGGATTTTTTTTATTGCGCAGCAGGTTGAGACTTTCAACCGCAATCGAAAAGAACATCGCGAAATAGATGTAGCCTTTCGGCACGTGCACGTCGAAACTTTCGAGCATCAGCGTAAAGCCGACGAGGATCAAAAACGACAGCGCCAGCATTTTCACCGAAGGATGGCGGTCAACAAAATCGCCTATCGAACGGGCGGCAACCATCATCACCAGCACCGCGATAACCACTGCCGCCATCATAATAAACAGATGATCCGACAGCCCGACGGCGGTGATCACCGAATCGAGGCTGAAAATAATATCCAGCAGCATAATCTGCACGATGGCGCCCATAAATGAATGGACGTTGGTTTTCAGCCCTTCTTCTTCGCCTTCAATGGATTCGTGAATTTCTTTACTCGCCTTCCAGATCAGGAACAGCCCGCCCAGCAGGAGGATCAGATCGCGAAACGAGATCTCCTGGCCTAGCACGGTAAAGAGAGGATTAGTGAGCTTGACGACCCACGCGATTGACGCCAGCAGCGCCAGACGCATGATCATCGCCCCCATCAGCCCAATACGGCGGGCGTGTGCCCGTTGCGCAGTGGGCAGTTTTGCCACCACCAGAGAGAGGAAAATAATATTATCGATCCCGAGCACTATCTCCAGCAGCGTCAGCGTACCAAGCGCCAGCCAGGCGTTAGGATCGGTTACCCATGCAAATAACATCGTTCAAAGTCCTGCAAAATAGAAAGATGCGATTATATGCAACCGCCACGGCAGAACAAAAAATTAATCATCTCCAGGCCGTTATTTCGAGGAGAGAAGGAAATGGCGGGCGAGCAGGGCGGCGGTAAAGTTTTTCTTCAGATAGAAACCGCGCGGTAGGGTGAGGATCGGTTCGCCGCGGGCGCCCACCGCCTCGGTCAGCGCTTTGCTGTTGGCCGCTTTCGGGCGCAGCTGCAGCACTTCGCCGTGGCGGGCGGTGATACGCTCGACCTGGCCGAGGACGATCAAATCCATCAGCTCTTCCCAATCCATACGCAGCTGGCGATCTTCTTCTTCGCTGGGGCTCCACAGCAGCGGTGCGCCGACGCGGCGTTCGGCCAAAGGAATCGCGCGATCGCCCTCTACCGGTACCCACAGTACCCGCTTGAGCTTATGACGCACGTGGCTGCTCTCCCAGGTGACGCCG
Source organism: Klebsiella sp. GN_Kp190 (assembly GCF_040061795.1). Taxonomy (NCBI): domain Bacteria; kingdom Pseudomonadati; phylum Pseudomonadota; class Gammaproteobacteria; order Enterobacterales; family Enterobacteriaceae; genus Klebsiella; species Klebsiella sp. GN_Kp190. The sequence goes on along the minus strand of NZ_JBEAFN010000065.1, from coordinate 23,568 downwards.
CTGTTGCCGGTCAGCGGCGCGACGCAGACGAAGGTGGTTTCCAGCGGGCGACCTGATGAATCGATGGGGATGGTTTTCAGCTCGACGCCGAGGGCGGCGAAATCCTGCTCCGGCTTGCTGCCTGCGCTGGCGCCAAGCCATATCTCCAGCAGGATGCCGATCCAACCTTTATCACGTTTTAAATCGCGCGGAATCGGAATCCCGGCAAGCTGGGCCAGCTCCCCCAGCGAATAGCCTGCCAGCTGCTGCGCCTGGGCCAGAAGCTGCTCCTGGCTTTGCGGGGGGGATAAGAGCGGCGCGATGGTCGGCATAGCGTAAAACCTCTGACTAAAAAGTGAGCAGTAATTTCATCCGTTGTGGATAGAGTTTACCTTTTCTTGAGTAAGTATGACAATTTGATGATTCATATGGTTTTTTTTGCGATTTTTTGCCGCGGTGAAAATGGTGAAACCGGGTTTTCCAGAACTGGTCACCGACAATGAACAGGATCTTACACCCTGTTATCCACAGAAAAATGGGATAACTGGGGAAAAGCCCCACTACTGTTTCCATTTACAGCCTTGACGTGAGATGAAAATCGAGTTTTTAGACAAAATATGCCCAGAGCACATGCGTAATCTGTGGATAAAACCAACATTGCTCGATCTTTCATCAGTTCCAGGATCTCTTATGTGATGATCGTCACGTTATACTGTGAATTATGAAATTTTAACATGCTAACTTTATGAAAATTAGGTCATTATAATCAGGTGCTATCGCTACGCTGTTCGGATGATTCCGGGTTTTCCCTGGTTAATTCCGTACTTCTTCACAACTCTATCCACAGAAAAAGTGAATAAAATCGTCCGGGTATGGCTTTCGCTGTTTATAACTCCGGGTATTACTGTGAGTTATTCAAATGTTATTCGATCTCATCCCCCTCACAGAGTGGTTTACCGTTTCCAACGAGTGTGAAACAATCATTCACATTGAAGCTTATTTTGAGGTAGTCCGGTGATTGATGACGATGGCTACCGCCCAAATGTCGGTATTGTAATCTGTAATCGCCAGGGCCAGGTTATGTGGGCCAGGCGCTATGGTCAGCACTCGTGGCAGTTCCCGCAAGGGGGCATAAATCCAGGGGAATCAGCAGAGCAGGCGATGTATCGGGAATTGTTCGAAGAAGTTGGGCTAAGCCGTAAAGATGTGCGGATCCTTGCTTCAACCCGTAACTGGTTGCGTTACAAATTGCCTAAACGTTTGGTGCGTTGGGACACAAAGCCGGTATGTATCGGCCAGAAACAGAAGTGGTTTCTCCTGCAATTGATCGGCAGCGATGCGGATGTCAATATGCAAACCAGCAGTACACCTGAGTTTGATGGCTGGCGATGGGTAAGCTACTGGTACCCGGTGCGTCAGGTGGTGTCGTTTAAGCGCGACGTATACCGCAGGGTGATGAAAGAGTTTGCCAGCGTCACCATGGCGCTGGCGGAAAGCACGCCTAAGCCGCAAAGCGCGCCTGCATATCGACGTAAAAGAGGTTAAGCCACGCACATTATGCTCACTCGGTTGCGAGAAATAGTCGAGAAGGTCGCGAGTGCGCCGCGTTTAAACGAGGCGCTGGATATCCTGGTCACCGATATCTGCGCCGCGATGGAGACGGAAGTCTGTTCGGTTTATCTGGCTGACAATGACCGACGCTGTTATTACCTGATGGCGACGCGCGGGTTGAAAAAGCCGCGCGGGCGCATCGTTGCGCTCGCTTTTGACGAAGGCCTCGTGGGCCTGGTTGGCCGCCTGGCCGAACCTATTAACCTCGCCGACGCGCAAAAGCACCCCAGCTTTAAATATATTCCCGCGGTCAAAGAGGGCCGCTTTCGCGCCTTCCTCGGCGTGCCGATTATCCAGCGGCGTCAGCTGCTCGGCGTGCTGGTTGTGCAGCAGCGCGAACTGCGCCAGTTTGACGAAAGCGAAGAGTCCTTCCTGGTCACCCTGGCCACGCAAATCGCCGGCATTCTCTCTCAATCCCAGCTGAACGCGCTGTTTGGTCAATATCGTCAGACCCGCATCCGCGCGCTGCCCGCCTCGTCAGGCGTGGCGATTGCCGAAGGCTGGATGGACGTCAGCCTGCCGCTGATGGAGCAGGTTTATGAAGCCTCGACGCTCGATACCGCTTCCGAGCGCGAGCGGCTGACCGGTGCGCTGGAAGAGGCGGCGAATGAGTTTCGCCGCTACAGCAAACGCTACTCTGCCGGCGCGCAGAAAGAGACGGCGGCCATCTTTGACCTCTATTCGCACCTGCTTTCCGACGCGCGCCTGCGCCGCGAGCTGTTCGCTGAAGTGGATAAAGGCGCGGTGGCCGAATGGGCGGTGAAGAAGATCATCGAGAAATTCGCCGAACAGTTTGCCGCGCTCAGCGACGGCTATCTGAAAGAGCGCGCGGGCGATCTGCGCACGCTGGGCCAGCGGCTGCTTTTCCATCTCGATGACAGTATCCAGGGGCCCAATACCTGGCCGGAACGCATCGTGCTGGTGGCGGATGAACTGTCGGCCACCACCTTAGCGGAGGTTCCTCAGGATCGTTTAGCCGGCGTGGTGGTGCGCGATGGCGCGGCGAACTCCCACGCCGCGATTATGGTGCGCGCGCTGGGCATTCCGACGGTGATGGGGGCGGATATTCAGCCTTCGCTGCTGCACGGCCATACGCTGATTGTCGACGGCTATCGCGGCGAGCTGCTGGTCGATCCCGAACCGGTGCTGCTGCAAGAGTATCAGCGCCTGATCAGCGAAGAGAACGAGCTTAGCCGCCTGGCCGAGGACGATCTTGAACGCGCTTCCGAACTGAAAAGCGGCGAGCGGGTAAAAGTCATGCTCAACGCGGGCCTGAGCCCCGAGCATGAAGAAAAACTCGGCAATTTCGTCGACGGTATCGGTCTTTACCGTACCGAAATCCCCTTTATGCTGCAAAGCGGCTTCCCTTCCGAAGAGGAGCAGGTTGCCCAGTATCAGGGCATGCTGCAGATGTTCAACGAGAAATCGGTGACGCTGCGCACGCTGGACATCGGCGCGGATAAACAGCTGCCGTATATGCCGATCAGCGAAGAGAATCCGTGCCTTGGCTGGCGCGGTATTCGGATCACGCTCGATCAGCCGGAGATCTTTCTGGTACAGGTCCGCGCGATGCTGCGGGCCAACGCGGCGACCGGAAACCTCAGCATCTTGCTACCGATGGTCACCAGCCTGGATGAAGTGGATGAGGCTCGTCGCCTGATCGATCGCGCCAGCCGCGAAGTGGAAGAGATGATCGGCTACGCCATTCCCCGCCCGCGTCTTGGCGTGATGCTGGAAGTGCCGTCGATGGTCTTTATGCTGCCGCAGCTGGCGAACCGCGTTGATTTTATCTCCGTTGGCACCAACGATCTGACCCAGTACATTCTGGCGGTGGATCGCAACAACACCCGGGTCGCGAGTATGTATGACAGCTTGCATCCGGGGGTACTGCGGGCGCTGGCGATGATTGCCCGCGACGCCGAGCGTTTTGGTATCGACCTGCGCCTGTGTGGCGAAATGGCGGGCGATCCGATGTGCGTGACGATCCTGATTGGTATGGGCTATCGTCATCTGTCGATGAACGGTCGTTCGGTGGCGAGAGTGAAGTATTTGCTGCGGCGCATCGATATCAATGAAGCCCAGGAGCTTTCCCAGCGTAGCCTGGAAGCGCAGATGACCGCCGAAGTGCGCCATCAGGTCGCGGCTTTTATGGAGCGACGCGGACTCGGCGGCCTGATTCGCGGTGGCCGCTAGCGCGGGCTACGGTTCATGAATTTGTAGCCCGGGTAAGGCGTTAGCCGTGACCCGGGACTACGCTGACGAGCTTCGAGCGGCCTGAGGGTTGGGTAGCCCGGACAGGCGCAGCGCGCCGCCTCCGGGAATGCTCAGCCGCGAATTCGCATTCGTATACATATCTTTTACATGTCCGGCGCGGATCGCCCTTCGCGCTTATGCTATCATTCGCAGCCTTTGGAGCGCCCGTTTCTGACGCGCGCGAACGATCCCCGCTGTCCACTTTCGGCGGAATAACAAGTGTTTATGGTGACAGATGAATAGTGGCTACCTGCATTTTCCGGAGTTTGATCCGGTAATTTTTTCCATTGGACCGGTCTCCCTCCACTGGTACGGTCTGATGTACCTGGTTGGGTTTGTTTTTGCGATGTGGTTGGCCACCCGTCGGGCCAATCGTCCGGGCAGCGGTTGGACAAAAAACGAAGTTGAAAACCTGCTGTACGCCGGCTTCCTCGGGGTTTTCCTCGGCGGGCGTCTTGGCTATGTCTTCTTCTACAACCTGCCGGTGTTCCTCGACGATCCGCTCTATCTGTTCCGCGTCTGGGACGGCGGTATGTCCTTCCACGGCGGCCTGATCGGCGTGATTCTGGTGATGATCATTTTCGCCAAACGCACGAAGCGCACCTTCTTCCAGGTTTCCGACTTCATTGCGCCGCTGATTCCGTTTGGCCTCGGCGCCGGGCGTCTGGGCAACTTTATCAACGGTGAACTGTGGGGCCGCGTCGATCCGAACTTCCACTACACCATGATTTTCCCCGGCTCTCGGGCGGAAGATCTGGCGCTGCTGCCGTCGCATCCTGAGTGGCAATCGCTGTTTGATACCTACGGCGCGCTGCCGCGTCATGCTTCGCAGCTCTATGAGCTGGCGCTGGAAGGCGTCGTGCTGTTCCTGATACTGAACCTGTTTATCCGCAAGCCGCGTCCGGCCGGTTCGGTTTCCGGCCTGTTCCTCATTGGCTACGGTCTGTTCCGCATCATCGTGGAGTTCTTCCGTCAGCCCGATGCCCAGTTTACCGGCGGCTGGGTACAGTACATCAGCATGGGGCAGATTCTTTCGATTCCGATGGTGCTTGCGGGTATCATCATGATGGTCTGGGCGTACCGTTGTCGTCCGCAGCAACAAAATTCTTGAGGAACCATGAAACAGTATCTTGATTTGATGCAGAAAGTGCTCGATGAGGGCACGCAAAAAAATGACCGCACCGGTACCGGCACCGTCTCCATCTTCGGTCACCAGATGCGTTTTAACCTGCAGGAAGGATTCCCGTTGGTGACGACCAAGCGCTGTCATTTACGCTCCATCATCCATGAACTGCTGTGGTTCCTGCAGGGTGACACCAACGTGGCGTATCTGCACGAAAACAACGTCACTATCTGGGACGAATGGGCTGATGAAAACGGCGATCTGGGGCCGGTTTACGGTAAGCAGTGGCGCTCCTGGCCCGCGCCGGACGGCCGTCATATCGACCAGATCAGCACGGTGATGGAACAGCTGAAAAACGACCCGGATTCTCGCCGGATTATCGTCTCGGCATGGAACGTCGGCGAGCTGAACAAAATGGCGCTGGCCCCGTGCCACGCGTTCTTCCAGTTCTACGTCGCCGACGGCAAGCTCTCCTGCCAGCTCTATCAGCGCTCGTGCGACGTATTCCTCGGCCTGCCGTTCAATATCGCCAGCTACGCGCTGCTGGTGCATATGGTGGCGCAGCAGTGCGACCTCGAAGTGGGCGATTTTGTCTGGACCGGCGGCGATACGCACCTGTACAGCAACCACATGGAGCAGACGCACCTGCAGCTGAGCCGCGAACCGCGGGCGCTGCCGAAGCTGGTGATCAAACGTAAGCCGGCATCGATTTTCGACTACCGTTTTGAAGACTTCGAAATCGAAGGCTACGACCCGCATCCGGGAATTAAAGCGCCGGTGGCCATTTAACCCGGAAGTGACGACGCAAAACCGGCGCCTGCGAGCGCCGGTTTTTTTATGCCTCAGCCGAGCCGACGGCCAGCTTTATTCCGCCGACGGAACGCTTTTTTGCGAGCAGATTTCCTGCACTGTTGAAACCCGCTGCAACGCCTTTAATACTCTCCGGCGCGCGCCGCAAACCCGCATTTTACCGTTCGAATAAAGCCTCAATGCTCCGCATACTCGGCCCATGAACAGAGAACATGGCTATACCCTGATTGAAACCCTGCTCACCATGGTCGTGGTCGTCATTCTCGGCGCCAGCGGGCTGTACGGCTGGCAGAGCTGGCAACGGCAGCAGCGCCTGTGGCAAACCGCCTGCCAGGTCCGCGACTACCTGGTGCTGCTACGCGATGACGCCAACTGGCACAACCGCGACAGGGTATTAAGCGTCGGCCAAAGCGCGGAGGGCTGGTGCCTGAGCGCCAGCGGGGCGATGGCCGACTGTCTCCGCAGGGACGCTTTCACGCTGCAACCGCTATGGCCGGAGGTTTCGCTCAGCGCGATGACGCCGGGGCTGGGGTTTTATGGCCTGCGTAATACCGCCTGGGCCGGGCATATCCGCCTGCAAAGCGCGGCGGGCGGCTGGAACATTATCGTTTCTCACTGGGGGCGCATCCGCCTGTGTCGCGGCGAGGAGACGGCATCGTGTCTGTAAAACAGCGCGGCTTTTCCCTGCCGGAAACGCTGATCGCGATGGCCATCAGCTCCGTGCTGCTGCTCGGCAGCGCGCGTTTTCTTCCGGCGCTGCAGTGGGCCGCGCTTCGCCAGACCCGGCAGCAGTCGCTGGAAAATGAGCTCTGGCAGCGAATCTACACCGTCGCGAAGCATCTGCAGCGCGCCGGATACTGCCGCGGCCGCTGTTACGGGCAGGCGCTGTATATCGCAGAGGGCGGTGATTGCCTGCTGGTGAGCTGGGATAGCAACAGCGATGGCGTCTGGAATAGCGCGCCGTCATCGGAATCGGATACCACCGGGTTTCGCCTGCGCGATGGCGCGCTGGAAACCCTGCGCGGCGCAAGCGCCTGCAGCGGCAAAGGCTGGGAGAAAATGACCAACCCGGCGGCGATTCAGGTCACCGCGTTTCAGGTTACGCGCCTGGAGAGGGCGGGCTTCGCGCCTGAATTATCGATTACCCTTGCGGCGCACTCGGTCGCCGACCCGCAAATCCGCGCGCGGGCGGAATACGGCGTAACGGGATATAACCTGTGAATCGCCAGCGCGGGCTCTCTTCGCTGCTGATGGTGCTGCTGCTGTTAGCGCTCGGCACGCTATTACTCCAGGGGCTGCACCAGCAGCAGCGTTCGCTGTTAGCGCAGACGGCCAGCGAAACGCGGGCGCTTGGCGATGCCGCTGATGCGCATTCCGCGCTGCAGTGGGGAAAGGGGCTCGTCTGGCCGCTTCAGGAAACGGTTAGCTGCCAGCAGAACGCGGCGCTCGGCTGGCGCGCCTGCCTGCGAGTCTTTAGCGACGCCTCGGTATTGCTGATTGGCGGCAGCGATGGCGGCGGCATACTGCTGTGGCAGTCAGGCGTAATCGAACAAAACCGCGTCCGCTTTTCGCCTCACGGCTGGAGCGATTTTTGCCCGTTAAAGGAGGCAAGCCTATGCCAGATGCCCTGAGGCGGCAGAGAGGGTTTAGCCTGCCCGAAACGCTGCTGGCTTTAGTCTTGCTTATCGCAACCGTGACCGCGCTGGCGGGCTATCAGCGTGGGCTGGCCAACGGCTTTATGCAGCTCAACCAGTACCGTCAGCTGTGGCGCGATGCGTGGCGATTCAGTCAGCTTAGCCCACCGGTGATTCCCGCGAATCGCCAGGTATCCCGCATGCAGACATCGGTGCAAAGATGTGTCAGCATCACGGTAACGATCACGATGCCCGCAGCCAGGCGGGCGCAGATGACCCGGCTGCACTGCCCGGTCAGTCAGTAGCCAGGAGCGAATATGTTAAGGGTGTACCACTCAAACCGTCTGGATGTGCTTGAAGCCTTGATGGAGTTTATCGTCGAGCGCCAGCGGCTGGATGACCCTTTTATGCCGGAAATGGTGCTGGTACAGAGTACCGGGATGGCGCAGTGGCTGCAGATGACGCTGGCGCAGCGCTTCGGGATTGCGGCCAACATTGAGTTCCCGCTACCCGCCAGTTTTATCTGGGACATGTTCGTGCGGGTGTTAAAAGATATTCCCGGAGAAAGCGCGTTCAGTAAGCAAAGTATGAGCTGGAAACTCATGACCCTGCTACCGCAGCGGCTGAACGATGAAGCCTTTACGCTACTGCGCCACTATCTGCACGACGATAGCGACAAGCGCAAGCTGTTTCAGCTGGCCGCCAGAGTGGCGGATCTCTATGACCAGTATCTGGTTTATCGCCCCGAGTGGCTGATGCGCTGGGAGGCCGACCAGCGCGTTGACGGGCTTGGAGACGCGCAGGAGTGGCAGGCGCCGCTGTGGAAAGCGCTGGTGGAATATACCGCTGAGCTGGGCCAGCCGCTGTGGCATCGCGCCAATTTATACCAACGCTTTATCAGCGCGCTTGAGGCCGCCGAACAGCCGCCCGCCGGGCTACCGTCGCGGGTGTTTATCTGCGGGATTTCGGCGCTGCCGCCGGTATACCTGCAGGCGCTCCAGGCGCTGGGTAAGCATGTCGATGTATATGTTCTCTTCACTAACCCGTGCCGCTACTACTGGGGCGACATTAAAGATCCGGCATTTCTGGCAAAGCTGCTCTCCCGCCAGCGCCGCCACCACCGCGAAACGACGCGAGAGCTGCCCCTGTTTCGCGATACGCAACAGGCTCCGGGGTTATTCAACGATGCCGGGGAACAGGATGTCGGCAATCCGCTGCTGGCCTCCTGGGGCAAGCTGGGGCGCGACTATATCTACCTGCTGGCGGGTCTTGAGCGCTATGAAGAGCTGGACGCCTTTGTCGATATCGCGCCGGATAACCTGCTGCATAATCTTCAGGCGGATATTCTCGAACTGCGTAATGCGGCGGTGGCCGGGCGCAGCGCCGAGGAGTTTGCCAACAGCCGCAGCAAGCGGCTGCTGGCGGCGAACGACCGCAGCCTGTCGATTCATGTCTGCCATAGCCCGCAGCGCGAGGTTGAGGTACTGCATGACCGGCTGCTGGCTATGCTCGAAGAGAATCCCGAGCTCACGCCGCGCGATATTATCGTCATGGTGGCGGATATCGATAGCTACAGCCCCTATATTCAGGCGGTCTTCGGCAGCGCCAGCGGCGAGCGCTGGCTGCCGTGGGCGATATCCGACCGGCGGGCCCGCGAATCGCATCCGGCGCTGCAGGCGTTTATCACCCTGCTTTCGCTGCCCGACAGCCGCTTTGCCAGCGAAGACGTGCTGGCGCTGCTGGATGTGCCGGTGCTGGCCGCGCGCTTTAACATTAACGAAGAGGGGCTACGCTACCTGCGCCAGTGGGTTAACGAATCCGGCGTACGCTGGGGAATGGATGACGACAACGTGCGTGAACTCGATCTCCCGGCTACCGGCCAGCATACCTGGCGCTTTGGCCTGACGCGTATGCTGTTGGGCTACGCCATGGACAGCAGCGAAGGGGAGTGGCGCTCGGTGCTGCCTTATGATGAGTCGAGCGGGCTTATCGCCGAGCTGGTGGGCAACCTGGCATCGCTGCTGATGCAGCTTAATCTCTGGCGCCGCGGGCTGGCCCAGGATCGCCCATTAGCCGAGTGGCTGCCGGTATGCCGCGACCTGCTGAACGACTTCTTCCTTCCGGACAGCGAAACGGAAGCCGCCCTGGCGCTGATAGAACAGCAGTGGCAGGCGGTGATTGACGGCGGCGTCGACGCGCGGTATGGCGAAACGGTACCGCTCTCTTTGCTGCGCGATGAGCTGTCCCAGAGGCTCGATCAGCAGCGCATCAGCCAGCGCTTTCTCGCCGGCCCGGTTAACATTTGTACCCTGATGCCGATGCGTTCGATTCCTTTCAAGGTGGTCTGCCTGCTGGGGATGAACGACGGCGTTTATCCGCGCACCCTGGCGCCGCTGGGCTTCGATTTAATGAGCCAGAAGCCGCAGCGCGGAGACCGTAGCCGTCGCGACGACGACCGCTATCTGTTCCTTGAAGCCCTGATGTCGGCCGAGCAGAAGCTCTATATCAGCTATATCGGCCGTTCCATTCAGGACAATAGCGAGCGCTATCCCTCCGTTCTGGTTCAGGAGCTGGCGGACTACATCGGCCAGAGCCACTGTCTGGAAGGGGACGAAGAGCTGGACTGCGATGCCAGCGAACGGCGGGTCAAAGAGCACATCACGCATCTGCATACCCGCATGCCTTTCGATGCCGCCAATTTTCTGGCTAATGAAGATCAAAGCTATGCCCGGGAATGGCTGGCGGCCGCCAGCCAGCAGGGGGAAGCGCACGGCGCGTTCATCCAGCCGCTACCGGTACCGGACATCGATCACTTACCGTTCGAACAGCTGCTGCGCTTTTGGCAGCATCCTGTGCGCGCGTTCTTTCAGCAGCGGCTGCGGGTGAATTTCCGCTCGGAGGAGAGCGAGATCCCCGACGATGAACCTTTTACCCTCGAAGGGCTGAGCCGCTATCAGCTGAACCAGCAGCTGCTCAATACGCTGATTGAGCAGCAGGACGCCTCGGCAATGTATCGCCGCTTCCGTGCCGCCGGGGAGCTACCCTATGGCGCGTTCGGCGAACTGGCCTGGGAGACCCAGCGTCAGGAGATGCAAAATCTGGCCGAACGGGTGATCGCCTGCCGCCAGCCGGGGCAGAGCATGGAAATCGATCTGCAATGCAGCGGAGTCAACATCACCGGCTGGCTGCAGCAGGTACAATCCGACGGTTTGCTGCGCTGGCGGCCTTCGCTATTAAGCGTGGCGCAGGGGATGCAACTTTGGCTGGAGCATCTTGTCTATTGTGCTAGCGGCGGTACCGGCGAAAGTCGGCTCTTTGTGCGCAAAGAGGGCGAGTGGCGTTTTCCACCGCTGGCGCAGGAGCAGGCCCAGGGCTACCTCAACGATCTGGTTGACGGTTACCTGCAGGGAATGTCCAAACCGCTGCTGCTGCTGCCGGAAAGCGGCGGCGCATGGCTAAAAGTCTGTTATGACGCCGAAAAGGATGTCATGTTAATGGACGAAGAGACGCAGCAAAAAGCGCGCAGTAAATTTCTTCAGGCTTATGAAGGGAACATGGTGGTCAGCGGCGAAGGTGCCGACGTCTGGTATCAGCGCCTGTGGCGCACGCTGGAAGCGGAATACTATGAAGAGATCCTGACGCAAACGCAGCGTTATTTGCTACCGGTGTTTCGTTTCCATCAGTCCGAATAACATTGTAATAGTATAAAAATTGCGCACTGGATGGCAGTTCATTTATGATGCGCAACGAATCACGGACTGATGTTTATAAAGGCTGCCAATTATGCAGCGCCAGGTTTGTTAATGATGAGGTCCGTGAATGCCCCGCAGTTTATGGTTCAAGGTTATTGTTTTACTGGCCGCCCTTTGGGCGCCGTTAAGTCAGGCAGACACCGGATGGCAACCGATCCAGGAAACCATCCGTAAAAGCGAAAAAGATACCCGTCAATATCAGGCGATCCGCCTCGATAACGGCATGGTAGTGCTGCTGGTTTCCGATCCCCAGGCGGTAAAATCGCTGTCGGCGCTGGTCGTTCCCGTGGGATCGCTGCAGGATCCCGCCGAGCATCAGGGGCTGGCCCACTTCCTGGAGCATATGACGCTGATGGGCTCGAAAAAGTATCCCCAGCCTGACAGCCTCGCCGAGTATCTCAAAATGCACGGCGGCAGCCACAACGCCAGCACCGCGCCGTATCGCACCGCCTTCTATCTTGAAGTGGAAAACGATGCCCTGGACGGCGCGGTCGATCGCCTGGCCGACGCCATCGCCGCGCCGCTGCTGGATAAAAAATATGCCGACCGTGAGCGTAATGCGGTTAACGCCGAGCTCACGATGGCGCGAACCCGGGACGGGATGCGAATGGCGCAGGTTAGCGCGGAAACCATTAACCCGGCGCACCCCGGCTCGCAGTTTTCCGGCGGTAACCTTGAAACGTTGAGCGACAAGCCCGGCAAACCGGTGCTTGATGCCCTGCACGCCTTTCGCGATAGCTGGTATTCCGCCAACCTGATGAAAGCGGTGATCTACAGCAACAAGCCTCTGCCGGAGCTGGCGAGCATCGCGGCGGCCACCTACGGTCGCGTGCCGAACCACGATATCAGCAAACCGGAGATTACCGTCCCGGTGGTGACCGATGCGCAAAAGGGCATCATCATTCACTACGTTCCGGCGATGCCGCGTAAAGTGCTGCGCGTGGAGTTCCGCATTGATAACAATAGCGACCAGTTCCGCAGCAAAACCGACGAGCTGGTGACCTATATGATCGGTAATCGCAGTCCCGGCACGCTCTCAGACTGGCTGCAAAAGCAGGGGCTGGTTGAAGGGATTCGCGCGGACTCCGACCCGGTGGTGAACGGCAACAGCGGGGTGCTGGCTATATCCGCGACCCTGACGGACAAAGGTCTGGCGCACCGCGATGAAGTGACCGCGGCCATCTTCAGCTACCTCAATCTGCTGCGCAGCCAGGGAATCGATAAGCGCTATTTTGATGAGCTGGCCCACGTGCTGGCGCTCGACTTCCGCTACCCGTCCATCAACCGCAATATGGATTACGTCGAATGGCTGGCGGACACCATGATCCGCGTGCCGGTGGAGCATACGCTGGACGTTGTCAACATTGCCGATCGCTACGATCCGCAGGCAATCGAAGACCGCCTGGCGATGATGACGCCGCAAAACGCCCGCATCTGGTACATCAGCCCGAAAGAGCCGCATAACAAGACCGCCTACTTCGTCAATGCGCCCTATCAGGTGGATAAGATCAGCGAGCAGACCTTTGCCGACTGGCAGCGGAAGTCCAGCGCCATCGACCTCAAGCTGCCGGTGCTGAACCCCTATATTCCGGATGATTTCAGCTTAATCAAAAGCGACAAGGCTTACCCGCATCCGCAGCTGATTGTAGATGAACCGACGCTGCGGGTGATTTACGCGCCGAGCCAGTACTTCGCCAGCGAACCGAAAGCGGATATTTCGCTGGTTCTGCGTAACCCGCAGGCAATGGACAGCGCCCGCCGGCAGGTGATGTTTGCGCTCAATGATTATCTGGCGGGCATTGCGCTCGACCAGCTCAGCAACCAGGCGGCGGTCGGGGGGATTAGCTTCTCTACCGGCGCGAATAACGGCCTGATGGTTAACGCCAACGGCTATACGCAGCATCTGCCTGAGCTGTTTAACGCTCTGCTCGACGGTTACTTCAGCTATACGCCAACCGAAGAGCAGCTGGAGCAGGCTAAATCCTGGTACGCCCAGATGATGGATTCGGCGGATAAAGGTAAAGCCTACGATCAGGCGATCATGCCGATTCAGATGGTTTCTCAGGTGCCGTACTTCCAGCGCGAAGAGCGTCGGGCGCTGCTGCCATCGATCACCCTGAAAGAGGTGCTGGAATACCGCGATAATCTCAAGGCGAAAGGGCGACCGGAGCTGATGGTCATCGGTAATCTTACCGCCGATCAATCCACCGCCATGGCGCGGCAGATTCAAAAACAGCTGGGCGCTGACGGCAACGAGTGGTGCCGTAACAAAGACGTTCTGGTCGATCGTAAACAGCTGGCGATTTTTGAAAAAGCGGGCAACAGTACCGATTCCGCGCTGGCCGCCGTCTTCGCGCCGCCGAACGTGGACGAATACGCCAGTTCTGCCGCCAGCTCGCTCCTCGGGCAAATCGTACAGCCGTGGTTCTATAACCAGCTACGTACGGAAGAGCAGCTGGGCTACGCGGTCTTCGCCTTCTCGATGAACGTTGGCCGCCAGTGGGGGATGGGCTTCCTGCTGCAAAGCAGCGATAAGCAGCCGGCTTACCTCTGGCAGCGTTTCCAGGCCTTCTTCCCCACGGCGGAAGCCAAACTGCGGGCAATGAAGCCGGAAGAGTTTGCGCAGATTCAGCAGGCGGTGATCGGTCAGATGCTGGAAGCGCCGCAAACGCTGGGCGATGAAGCGTCGAAGCTGAGCAAAGATTTCGATCGCGGTAATATGCGCTTCGATTCACGTGATAAAGTAGTGGCTCAGATTAAACTGCTGACGCCGCAAAAGCTTGCCGACTTCTTCCATCAGACGGTGGTGGATCCGCAGGGCATGGCAATTCTCTCCCAGGTTTCCGGTAGCCAGAACGGCAAGGCGGAATATGCGCATCCGCAGGATGGCAAAGTCTGGGAGAACGTCAGCGCATTGCAGAAATCCTTACCCCTGATGCGAGAGAATGAATGACCGACACCGCCGAGTCTCTTGACCCCCTGCGCTTGCCCCTGACGGGCGAGCGCCTGATAGAAGCCTCTGCGGGCACAGGAAAAACCTTTACCATTGCCGCCCTCTATCTGCGGCTGCTGCTGGGGCTGGGCGGGGAATCCGCCTTTCCCCGCCAGGTCAGCGTGGAAGAGCTGCTGGTAGTGACCTTTACCGAAGCGGCGACCGAAGAGCTGCGCGGACGTATTCGCAGCAATATCCACGAGCTGCGTATCGCCTGCCTGCGCGAAAGTACCGACAATCCTCTCTACGCCGGGCTGCTGGCGGAAATCGCCGATAAAACCCAGGCGGCGCAAACGCTGCTGCTGGCCGAACGGCAGATGGACGAAGCGGCGGTATTTACCATTCACGGCTTCTGCCAGCGGATGCTGAGCCTTAACGCCTTTGAGTCCGGCATGCTGTTCGAACAGCAGCTGATTGAAGATGAATCCCGGCTGCGCTATCAGGCCTGCGCCGACTTCTGGCGTCGCCACTGTTACCCGCTGCCGCGTGACATCGCGGCGGTTATCCACGAAGCGTGGAAAGGGCCGCGCGATCTGCTGAAATCCATCGACCGCTGGCTACAGGGAGAGGCGCCGCAGCTCAAATCGCCGCCGCCGGCTGACGAAACGCTGGCCGAACGCCATCAGCAAATTATCGAACGCATCAACGCGCTGAAGCAGCAGTGGCTGGCACAGGTGGGCGAGGTTGAGGCGGTGCTGGAAAACTCGGGCCTCGACCGGCGCAAGTTTAATCGCGGCAATCAGGGGAAATGGCTGGAGAAAGTGACCGCCTGGGCCCAGGAAGAGACCCTCAGCTACCAGCTTCCGGATGCGCTGGAGAAGTTCTCCCAGGCCTTCTTGCTTGAGCGCACCAAAGCGGACGGCGCGCCGCCGGTACACCCGCTGTTCAGCGCGGTAGAAGCGCTGCTGGCGACACCGTTAACCTTGACCGATCTGGTGATTGCCAGGGCGATGGTTGAAATCCGCGAAGCGGTCGCGCGGGAGAAACGCCGCCGCGGCGAGCTGGGCTTTGACGATATGCTTAGCCGCCTGGATGACGCCCTGCGCGGGGAGAGCGGCGAAGCGCTGGCCAGCGCGATTCGCCAGCGCTTTCCGGTGGCGATGATCGACGAATTTCAGGATACCGACCCGCAGCAGTACCGCATCTTTCGCCGCATCTGGCGGCGCCAGGCAGACACCGCGCTGCTGCTGATTGGTGACCCCAAACAGGCCATTTACGCCTTCCGCGGCGCGGATATCTTTACCTACATGAAAGCGCGTGGGGACGTCACCGCCCACTATACGCTCGATACCAACTGGCGCTCTGCGCCGGGGATGGTTGATAGCGTCAATCGCCTGTTTAGCCTCAGCGATAACCCCTTTATGTTCCGCGAAATCCCGTTTATGCCGGTGAAGTCGGCCGATAAAAACCAGGGGCTGCGCTTTACCGTCGATGATGCTGCGGTACCGGCGATGAATATCTGGCTGATGTCGGGCGAGGCCGTCGGGGCGGGGGATTACCAGGCGTTTATGGCCCAGCTGTGCGCGGCGCAAATTCGCGACTGGCTCAGCGCGGGCCAGCAGGGCAAGGCGCTGCTGTGGCGCGGTGAAAAAGCTGAACCCGTGCGGGCTTCGGACATCACGGTGCTGGTGCGCAATCGTCAGGAGGCGTCGTTAATTCGCGATGCCCTTCAGCTGCTGTCGATTCCCTCCGTCTATCTCTCCAACCGCGATAGCGTGTTTGAAACCCCCGAGGCGCAGGAGCTGCTGTGGGTGCTGCAGGCGGTGCTGGCCCCCGAGCGGGAAAATACCCTGCGCAGCGCGCTGGCGACCGCAATGTTCGGCCTAAACGCGCAGGACATTGAAAACCTCAACCAGAGCGAACGGGCCTGGGATGAGCTGGTAGAGGAGTTTAGCGGCTACCGGCAAGTCTGGCGGCAGCGCGGCGTGATGCCGATGCTGCGCGCGCTGATGACCGCGCGGCGCATTGCCGAAAACCTGCTGGCGACCAGCGGCGGCGAGCGGCGCCTGACCGATATCCTGCATATCAGCGAGCTGCTACAGGAGGCGGCGAACCAGCTGGAGAGCGAACATGCGCTGGTGCGCTGGCTGGCGCAGCATATCGCCGAGCCGGATAGCAACGCCTCCAGCCAGCAGATGCGCCTGGAGAGCGATAAGCACCTGGTGCAGATCGTCACCATCCATAAATCGAAAGGGCTGGAGTATCCGCTGGTCTGGCTGCCGTTTATTGCGCGTTTCCGTAAACAGGATCAGGCGTTTTATCACGACAGAACCTCCTTTGCCGCCGTTCTCGACCTGGGGCAGGCTGAGGGCAGCATGGAGCTGGCGGAGGCCGAACGCCTGGCCGAAGATCTGCGCCTGCTTTACGTCGCGCTGACCCGTGCGGTCTGGCACTGCAGCCTTGGCGTTGCGCCGCTCAGCACCCGGCGCAGCGACAAGCCCGGCGCCAGCGATTTTCACCACAGCGCGCTGGGCCGCCTGCTGCAGGGCGGGGAAGCGATGGATGCCGCAGGGCTGATGGCGCGCCTGCAGGCGTTCTGCAGCGGGGAGATCGCCCTGCAGCTCCCGGATACGGCTGCGCCAACTCCGTGGCAGGCTCCGCAGGCGGCGCTTCCGCCGCTTTCAGCCCGTTTGCTCGCGCGTTCGGTGACCGATGACTGGCGGGTCACCAGCTACTCCGGCCTGCAGCAGAATGGACACAGCGCGGCGCAGGATCTTCTGCCGCGTCTGGATGTCGATGCCGCCGGCGTCGGTGAGGTCGCGGAAGAGCCGCAGCTTACTCCGCACCAGTTCCCCCGCGGCGCGTCGCCGGGGACGTTTCTCCACAGTTTGTTCGAAGATCTCGATTTTACCCAGCCGGTTCCCGCCGACTGGATGGCGGCCAGGCTCCAACTGAGCGGCTTCGAGGAAAAGTGGACCCCGGTACTGACCGCATGGCTCGACGGCGTGCTGCGTACCCCTCTGCCCGGCGCGGGGATTGCCCTTAATCAGCTGAGCGAAGGCGATAAACAGGTGGAGATGGCGTTTTATCTGCCCATCGAACAGCCGCTGGATCCCCTGCGTCTGGATGCGCTGATTCGTCAGTACGATCCGCTCTCCGTGGATACCCCAACGCTCGATTTCCGCCAGGTGCGGGGGATGCTGAAAGGCTTTATCGACCTGGTGTTTCGTCACAACGGTCGCTATTACCTGCTGGATTACAAATCCAACTGGCTGGGGGAAAATCGCGAGGCCTATACCCAGGACGCGATGCGGCAGGCAATGCGTTCGCACCGTTACGATTTGCAGTACCAGCTCTATAGCCTGGCGCTGCACCGATATTTACGCCACCGCATTGCCGATTATGATTACGAACGCCACTTCGGCGGCGTTATTTATCTCTTTTTACGCGGCATGGACGGGCAGGACGGCGGGCAGGGTATCTTCACCACCCGGCCGGCGCTGCCGCTGATTAACGGCCTCGATGCGCTGTTTGCCGGGGAAACCCAGGAGGTTGTGCTATGACCATGGATGAACTGTTACTGCAGGCGGTTGAACAGCGCCTGCTGCGCCCGCTGGACGTCCAGTTTGCGCTCATGGTGGCGCAGGAGGCGCATCCGGCGGTGAAGCTCACCGCCGCCATTCTCAGCCGCGATGCCGGTGAAGGCCACGTCTGCCTGCCGATTTCGCGTCTCGCCGAGGATGAGCTGCTGAGCGCAAAAGCGGCAGGCCTGAGTGAGCAGATCCTTGAGCTGACCGGCGCCCCGGACGGCTGGCTGCCGCTGCTTAACGATGCTGAGGCGGTCAGCGGCGGTGAGCGCCCGACGCCGATGATCCTCTGCGGCGAACGGCTTTACCTCAACCGCATGTGGCGCAACGAATTAACCGTCGCGCGCTTTTTCAATGAGGCCAATCAGGTTCTGGAGGTGGATGAAGCCCGGCTGGCTTCGACGCTCGACGCGCTGTTTCCGCCCGCTGAGGAAACGGACTGGCAAAAAGTGGCGGCTGCGGTCGCCCTGACCCGACGGATTTCGGTGATTTCCGGCGGTCCGGGCACCGGTAAAACCACGACCGTCGCTAAACTGCTGGCCGCGCTGATCCAGACGTTCTCCAGCCCGCGCTGCCGGATTCGCCTGGCGGCGCCGACCGGTAAAGCCGCGGCGCGCCTGACCGAGTCCCTCGGTGCGGCGCTGCGCCGCCTCCCTCTCAGCGACCAACAAAAGGCGCTGGTGCCCACCGAAGCCAGCACCCTCCATCGCCTGCTGGGCGCGCAGCCCGGCAGCCAGCGGATGCGCTATCACGCCGGCAACCCGCTGCATCTTGACGTGCTGGTGGTGGATGAAGCCTCAATGATTGACCTGCCGATGATGTCGCGCCTGATCGACGCGCTGCCTGAGCACGGAAGGGTGATTTTCCTTGGCGACCGCGATCAGCTGGCGTCGGTAGAGGCCGGAGCGGTGCTGGGGGATATTTGCGCCTGGGTTAATGCAGGCTATACCCCGGCGCGGGCGGCGCAGCTCGCCCGGTTGACCGGCCAGCCGGTGCCGGCGGGCGAGGGCAACGTTGCCGGTGCGCTGCGCGACAGCCTGTGCCTGCTGCAAAAAAGCTACCGTTTTGGTCGCCATTCCGGTATCGGCCATCTGGCGTGGGCGGTGAACAGCGGCGAGCGCAGCGCGGTACGCGCAACGCTGCGTCAGTCGTTCGACGATATCGCCCTGTATCCGCTGAGCGCCACCGAAGAGTATGAAGCGATGCTGAATCAGGCGCAGGCGGGCTATGGCCGCTTCCTGCAACTGCTGCGCGAGCGGGCTGAGCCCGAAGAGATGATCGCCGCCTTTGGCGAATTCCAGCTGCTGTGCGCGCTGCGCGAGGGGCCGTATGGGGTCAGCGGCGTGAACGAACAGCTGGAGCAGATGCTGAACCGCAAGCGGGCGATCGCGTTACCGCGGCATTCGCGCTGGTATGAAGGACGGCCGGTGATGATCTCCCGCAACGACAGCGCGCTGGGGCTGTTTAACGGCGATATCGGCATCGCGCTGGAAAGAGGCGATGGCCTGCGCGTCTGGTTCCCGATGCCCGATGGCAGCATCAAGTCGGTACAGCCAAGTCGTCTGCCGGAGCACGATACCGCCTGGGCGATGACGGTGCATAAATCGCAGGGGTCGGAGTTCGATCACGCGGCGCTGATCCTGCCTTCGCGCAGCGTGCCGCTGGTAACCCGCGAGCTGGTTTATACCGCTATTACGCGTGCGAAACGGCAGCTGTCGATCTATGCCGATGAGCAGGTGCTGACTCAGGCGGTGGCTGCGCGTACCGAACGACGCAGCGGCCTGACGGATATCTTTTCCGCCCAGTGAGGTTTTCCCCGGTCGGCCGCGCGCTTTCCGGGGAGAAGGGATCAGGCCAGGTCTGCCATCAGCACCTTGGAGCGGCGCTGATAGTTGTACATCTCTTTTTTGCTCTCCGGCAGCAGGTCGACGTCGACCGGCGTAAATCCGCGCTCCTGGAACCAGTGAATGCTGCGGGTCGTAAGAACAAACAGCTTGCTGAGGCCCATTTGCTTCGCCTGCGCGGCAATACGTTCGAGCAGCACTTCGCCGCGCGATGAGCTGCGGTAATCCGGATGCACCGCCACGCAGGCCATTTCGCCGATCTTCTCTTCCGGGAAAGGATAGAGCGCGGCGCAGGCGATGGTGGTGTTGTCGCGCTGAATAATGGTGAATTTATCGATTTCCATCTCCAGCTGTTCGCGCGAACGCCTGACCAGAATGCCCTGCTGCTCCAGCGGGCTAATCAGCTCGAGGATGCCGCCGATATCGTTAATGGTGGCGCGGCGGATCTGCTCGGCGCTCTCCATCACTATCTGGGTACCGATACCGTCGCGTGAGAACAGCTCCTGCAGCAGGGTGCCGTTTTCCTGATAGCTGATCAGGTGGCAGCGGCGCACGCCGCTGCGGCAGGCTTTTACCGCGCCGCGCAGAAAGCGCACGGTGCCGGAGCTGTAGTCTTCGTCCGCTTCCATCTCTTCCACCCGCGCCTGGGCTTCGTTGGGGAACAGCTCGGGGACGATCTCGCCATCCTGATTGTGAACCCCCTGCGATGAGCAGAAGCCGATCATCTTTTCGGCCTTCAGCTTAATCGCCAGCTGGGTCGCAATCTCTTCGGAGGTCAGGTTAAAACTTTCGCCGGTGACCGACACCGCAACCGGGCCCATCAGCACGATCGCGCCGTTATCCAGCTGGCGGTGAATGGCTTCTTCATCGATGCGCCGGATGCGCCCGCTGTGACAGTAATCCACGCCGTCGTCCACGCCTAACGGCTGCGCGATAATGAAGTTGCCGCTGACCACGTTGATATGGGCGCCCTGCAGCGGCGTGTTGTTGAGGCTCATCGACAGGCGAGCGGTAATTTCCAGCTGCAGCATGCCCGCCGCCTGCTTAACCAGCTCGAGCGTTTTGGCGTCAGTCACTCGGGTTTGTTTATGATAAACCGGCTCGTGACGATGCTCCGCCAGGTTGGCATCGATCTGCGGGCGGGCGCCATAGACCACCACCAGACGAATTCCCAGGCTGTGAAGCAGGCCAATGTCATTGACTATACTAGAGAAATTATCATGCTCGATGGCTTCCCCGCCCAGCATGATGACAAACGTTTTACCCCGATGGGCATTAATATAGGGGACAGAATGGCGGAATCCCTCTACCAGTTCGGTGCGACGTTCCTTCACCATGACACAACCTCAATGCATGATTATTCGTAATTACTGTATTTTTATTCTGTTTCGCCGGCAAACGCAAGCCCCAATTTTTGGCTGAGCCGGGAAAACAGTGTGAGCCAAATCAGGGTGTCAAAGATTGTTTACCCTTTTATAGATGACAGGTTATGCGCCTTTCGTTAAAGTTTCCGGTCAATCTGTTTGTTTTAAATACGAATGATTTCTTACTGCTTGGGAGTGGCATGTCGGGATACAAGTCAGGATTAAGCCGCCGCCGATTTTTACAGGGGGCGGGCGCCATGTGGTTAATGAGTGTGAGTCCGGTTGGGTTGGCTGCCGCGGCGCAGGTGGTTGCCGTACGCGTCTGGCCATCATCGACCTACACGCGCGTCACCGTGGAGTCCAACCATATCCTGAAATATCGGCAGTTTGCGCTCAGCAATCCTGAACGTGTGGTGGTGGATCTGGAAGGGGTTAATCTCAACTCCGTACTGAAAGGTATGGGGAGTCAGATTCGCGGTGACGATCCCTATATTCAATCCGCTCGCGTGGGGCAGTTCGATCCGCAAACCGTGCGCATGGTGTTTGAGCTCAAACAGAACGTGAAACCGCAGCTGTTTGCGCTGGCTCCGGTCGCCGGGTTTAGAGAGCGTCTGGTCATGGACCTCTATCCCGCTAACGCCACCGACGTGCAGGATCCGCTGCTGGCGCTGCTCGAAGATTACAACAAAGGCGATCTTCAGCGGCAGGTTCCGCCTGCGGAGAGCGGGCCTAAACCGGGTAAAGCCGGGCGCGATCGGCCCATTGTTATCATGCTCGATCCCGGCCACGGCGGCGAAGACTCCGGCGCGGTGGGAAAATACCGCACCCGCGAGAAAGACGTGGTGCTGCAGATTGCCCGATGGCTGCGCGCGCTGATCGAGAAAGAGGGCAATATGAAGGTCTATATGACCCGCAACGAGGATGTCTTTATCCCGCTGAAGGTCCGCGTCGCCAAAGCGCAGAAGCAGCGCGCCGACCTGTTTGTCTCTATTCACGCCGACGCGTTTACCAGCCGCCAGCCCAGCGGATCGTCGGTGTTTGCCCTGTCAACCAAAGGGGCCACCAGTACCGCGGCTAAATATCTGGCGCAGACCCAGAACGCCTCGGATCTGATTGGCGGCGTCAGCAAAAGCGGCGATCGCTACGTCGACCACACGATGTTCGACATGGTGCAGTCGCTGACCATCGCCGACAGCCTGAAGTTCGGCAAGGCGGTGCTGGAAAAGATGGGCAACATTAATAACCTGCACAAGAACCGGGTTGAGCAGGCGGGCTTCGCGGTGCTGAAGGCGCCGGATATTCCATCGATTCTGGTGGAAACCGCGTTTATCAGTAACGTCGAAGAAGAGCGTAAATTGAAAACGGCGAAATTCCAGCAGGAAGTTGCAGAGTCGATTCTGGCAGGGATTAAAGCCTACTTCGCCGACGGCGCGACGCTGGCAAGGCGAGGGTAACGCAACAGGAAAGGTAAATGGCTCTACTTAAGAGCGCGCACGGCGGCAATATTCGCGAGGCCGCCGCGCTGTTGGGCATCTCTGCGGAGCAGCTGCTGGATTTTAGCGCCAATATTAATCCGCTGGGGATGCCGGAAAGTTTAAAGCGCGCCATCCTCGACAATATGGCCTGCGCCGAACGCTACCCTGACGTTGAGTATCAGCAGCTGCACCTTGCGCTGGCG
The DNA here is from genome assembly GCF_040061795.1 of Klebsiella sp. GN_Kp190. Lineage (NCBI taxonomy): Bacteria > Pseudomonadati > Pseudomonadota > Gammaproteobacteria > Enterobacterales > Enterobacteriaceae > Klebsiella > Klebsiella sp. GN_Kp190. The sequence goes on along the minus strand of NZ_JBEAFN010000065.1, from coordinate 1,001 downwards.
GAACACCATCAGATCCCCGCCTCGTGGATCCTCGCCGGAAACGGCGAAACCGAAGCGATCTTTACGCTGGTTCAGGGGCTGAAGCCGCGCCAGGCGATGATCGTCACCCCGGGCTTTGCCGAATACCGCCGGGCGCTGCAGTCGGTGGACTGCGCGGTGCGGGAATTTCTGCTGCGCGAGGCGGATGGCTGGCAGCTCACCGGGGCGATTCTTGACGCCCTGACGCCGGATCTGGACTGCTTATTTCTCTGCACGCCGAACAATCCTACCGGCCTGCTGCCCGAGCGCCGTCTGCTGGAGATGATTGCTGAACGCTGTCGGTCGCTGGGCATTGCCCTGATTCTCGATGAAGCGTTTATCGATTTTATCCCCGACGAGCCGGGATTTATTCCGCTGCTGGGCCACAACCCGCACGTGTGGGTACTGCGTTCGCTGACCAAGTTTTATGCTATTCCCGGCCTGCGTCTGGGGTATCTGGCCAATGGCGATGCGCGGGCGGTGGCGAGAATGCGCGAGCGCCAGATGCCGTGGTCGATAAACGCGTTTGCCGCCCTGGCGGGGGAAATCATTCTCCAGGATAGCGCCTACCAGCAGCAAACCTGGCAGTGGCTGGCGGAGGAGGGGCAGCGCTTTTACCATCAGCTGCGCCATATTCCCGGCCTGACGGTCTATCCCGGGCGGGCAAACTATCTGTTTCTGCGCTGCGACGTGGCGGATCTGGATCTGCAATACGCGATGCTGCAACAGCACATCCTGATCCGCAGCTGCGCCAACTACCCGGGGCTCGACGGGCGCTACTTCCGCGTCGCGATCCGCAGCCAGCAGGAAAATACCCGGCTGCTGACGGCCTTCAGGCGGGTATTTAACGAGTAGATGTCTGCCGCCATTGTTCGTCTGCGGTTCTTCCCGGTGGCGCTGCGCTGACCGGGCTACGGGTTTACAGCCATCTGCGGACCGGTAGCCCGCCTCCGGGGAAGGTGCACAGCATGAGGTTTTGTTGC
>NZ_JBEAFN010000037.1:0-73674 GCF_040061795.1 Klebsiella sp. GN_Kp190 | reverse complement strand
CCCGCGGGCACCGGCTGCGTGTCGGGGCCGCATCCCCGCGGCCGCGCGCGCGCCATGATGGCGGCACCGACGCCGGGACAGCGCTCTTCAATGTGGGAGAAAAGCTGCCAGGTGTAGTCGCCTGAAGGGTCGCAGCCCGGCGTTGAGGTTGCCAGGCGTAAGTCCGGGTCGCTGAGCAGCGCCAGCCACTCCCGCGTCTCGGTTATTGCGCCGCGGCGGGCGGTCAGCATCAGCTGATTCCGGGCGAACAGATAGCACGCCCCGGCCAGCCCGGCCTGACGCAGCGCCTGCGGATGTTGGCTATTGGCCGAGGCGAACACCGAGCACGGCTCTCCGCCCTCAATGCGCTCGCGCAGCAGCCCTGCCGGACCAAAATGGACCTCGACCGGGATGCCGGTCTGTTGCTGAAAGCGCGCCAGCAGCGGAATGAAAGCGCTTTTCAGGCTTCCCGCCGCCAGCAGCGTTAGGGAGGGAGTCATAAGAACCATCGCTATATAGTCATAAATACAGCGCTATAATAACGCAGGTTCAGGTCATTTCAGTAGCGAATTTCCGCCAGTTCGCGCAGCTGTTCCGGCGTTGCCACCGGCAGGTTAAAGAAGCGCAGATAGGCCGGGATCATTTCAAACAGCATGTCGGTGCCGCGCTGAATGGGGCAGCCCGCCGCCTGCGCCGCCTGCAGTAGCGGAGTGAACTCCTGGGCCATAACCACTTCACCGACAAAGGTGCCCGGCGTCAGGCGCTGCGGGTCCAGCGGCAGCGGATCGCCCTCTTTCATCCCCAGCGGCGTGGCGTTAACCACCAGATCGTGCCCCTGCGGATCGCGCTGCATCAGCGTAATGTCCAGCCGAGGATAGTGCTCAAGCAGACGCCCGGCCAGCGCTTCCGCCGTCTGCGAACAGATATCGTACAGCGTCAGGGCGCTGACGCCCGCCGCCGCCAGCGATGCGGCAATGGCCGAGCCGACGCCGCCGCTGCCCACCACCAGCGCCCGCGCCCCTCGCGTCTGGAAACCTTTACGCGTGATACCGAGGACAAAGCCTTCGCCATCAAACATATCGCCGCTCAGCGTGCCGTCGGCTTCGGGACGGATCGCGTTACAGGCGCCCGCTATCGCCGCCGTTGGGCTAAGATGCTGCACCAGCCCGCAGGTGGCGATTTTGTGCGGCATGGTGACCAGCGCGCCAATAATATTGGTCATCTTAAACAGCATCGGCACAAAGGCGGCGTAATCCTCAGGCTTGACGCCCATCGGCACCACTTTGGCGTCAACCTGCTGATGAACCAACCACGGGTTGTAAATCATCGGCGCTTTAAACTTCGCGGTCGGATAGCCAAGATGCGCTATCAGCCGCGTATTTCCACTAATCACCATTCCCTGCTCCTTTAACAACGACTGCATCACGTTACTGCGAAAGTTCGATACGCTTGACATCGCCCAGGATAAAGACATAAGCCGCCACGCCCAGCAGCGCTGCGCCGCCGATATAAATCAGCGCGTAAAAGAAGTTGCCGGAGGCGGCAACAATGAAACCGATAATCAGCGGCGTCAGGATCCCGGCGAGGTTAGCGCAGAAGTTAAACAGGCCGCCGGTCAGACCGCCAAGGCCTTTCGGCGCGATGTCGGAGATCAACGTCCAGCCCAGCCCGACCATCCCCTGACCAAAAAAGGCGAACGACATCACCAGAATTACCGCCAGATCGCTGGTCAGCCAGTTGGCGGAGATAATGGTGCTCGCCATCAGCAGACCGGCAATGATCGGCAGCTTACGCCCGAGGTTCGCCGAGCCGGTGGCCTTCAGCAGCTTATCGGAGACCCAGCCGCCGAACATCACGCCGCCCGCCGCCGCCAGAAACGGCATGATGGCGAAGAAGCCGACCTTAATCCACGGCATATGGCGCTCGGTGGCCAGATAGGTTGGAAACCAGGTCAGGAAGAAGACCAGCACCGTATTACCGGCAAACTGCCCGATGCTGGCGCCGAGAATCTGCCGTTTCGCCAGCAGCTGGCGGATCAGCGGCCAGCTAAAGGCGGTATGCTGCTCTGCGCCGGTGGACATTCCGCCGCCGTTGACGATGTGCTCGCGCTCCAGCTGATTGAGGTGTTTATCCTCATGCGGCTCGCGATAGCAGCGCCACCACACCAGCGCGAACATCACGCCGGCGGCGCCGACGCTAATAAACAGCGCGCGCCAGCCAAAGCTGCCCATTATCCAGAACAGCAGCGGCGCAAAACAGGCCAGCCCGAGATATTCGCCGACGGTATAGACCGCCGTCGCCTTGGCGCGCTCCTGCTGCGGGAACCAGGCGCTCACCACCCGGCTGTTCACCGGGAAACAGGGGGCTTCGCTGACGCCGAGGCCAAAACGGCACAGCAGCAGGGTTTTCAGGCCGACCGCCAGGCCGTGGAACATGGTGAATAGCGACCACAGGGTCAGCGCCAGAAAATAGGTGACTTTATTACCGAAGCGGTCAAGAAAGATGCCGCCGGGGATCTGCGCCAGCGCGTAGGTCCAGGCAAAGGCGGAGAATACGATGCCCATCATCGCGGCATCAATACCCAGCTCTGCGGTCAGCTGCGGCGCGGCAATCCCCAGCACCGTGCGGTCGAGATAGTTGATCATGGTGCCGACCGCCAGCAGCGCAAGGATACCGATACGCCGCCGGGAAGGCCGCGCGCCGGACGCGGCGGCCGCCGTCGTGTGATTATGGCTATAAGAGTTCATAGTCGTTTCCTGTCATAGGGTACAGCCGGATGTTGTTATTGTGTTTGCGACGTTGGGTTGTGAACCATTTGCTACATTACTAGGTGTACTGCATTGCTGACAAGCGTACAGCTGCATTTACAGCACCATAAAGTGCGTAACCGTTGCGCCGCTCGGTCAGTTCAAAGAAAAAGCGTCCGGCAGAAAACGGGCGGGTATATAGGTGCAGGAATTCACCGCCGCTTCCGTCACGATCGTAAAGAATTTGATGATTCTTCAGCAGGTTGACCTGAACATCCTCGCCAAAACGGGCCAACAGATCTTCATAGTAGTTCGCCGGGATCGGCAGCGCGTTGACCGCAACCGGAGCCAGGCTCGCGAGCGTGGAGGGTAAATCGTGGCAGGCAAACGCCGCGTGCTGTAAACCTGCTCCCTGATAACAGGCTACCGAACGGGCAATTTGCGTGGCGCGGCTTTGCGAAATATTGAGCGCGAGACGAATGTCGCCCTGCGGACTGCGCACCGCCAGGCTGCGCACCAGCCCGTAAGGATCGGGCAGGGTCTGCTCATGTTCGAGCGTAAAGCCGAATACGGTGCGGAAAAAGATAATCCAGTTATCGCGGCTGTCCGCTTCCATGCCGAGTGCCAGGTGATCGATACCCCGATAATCGTCGCGCGGCGTGACTTCTTTGCGCAGATGAAAATCGCGGGTGTAGATATCGTCCCCCATCTCAATCAGATAAATAAGGCTGCCGTCCGGGGCGCAAACCGCCGGGATGGGGCTTTCGTTCGGCCCGGCATCGCCCTGCCAGGTGGCGTAGCCTAAGGCGCGGGCCCGTTCCACGATCGCCGCGCTCTGGCTGACGCGCAGCGCCATGGCGCAGAGGGAAACCCCGTGACGCTGGTGAAAATGATCGGCCCAGCTATGCGGCTGGGCGTTAACCACCACCCTCGCCCCGCCGTTGCGCCAGAGGGCGACGCGTTTTGAGCGATGCGTCCCCTCTTCGGCAAAGCCGAGCTGCGTCAGCCTGTGTCCGAGTTCGCCCGCCTGCGCCGGCGTGGCGGCAAACTCGATAAACTCCAGCCCGGCGTAGAGGGGCAGTTCAGCGGGGGAAAACAGCGGCGCCCGGCTTTCCGGCAGCCGCTGACGGACCTGCTCTTCCAGCCACAGCAGCGAGCGATAGCCATCTTTCGCCGTCGCGCCGTTTGGCGATGCGCGGAAGCTGTCGTTAAAGATCTCCAGCGACCAGGGGCCGCAGTAGCCGCGGCGGGTAAGATCGCAGGCAAACTCCACCAGCGGCAGTTGCCCCTGGCCGGGAAAACAGCGGAAGTGGCGGCTCCATTCGAGAATATCCATTTTCATCAGCGGCGCGTCGGCCATCTGTACAAAGGTGATTTTTTCCAGCGGCATATCCGCCAGCTGCGCCAGCGTATCGCCGCGCGCCAGCACGTGGAAACTGTCGAGCACGATGCCCAGCGCCGGGCTATCGACGCTTTTGACCCGCGCCCACGCCTGATGCCAGCGGTTGACGTGGGTGCCCCAGGCCAGCGCCTCGTAGCCAATCGTGATGCGTTCCCGCTCCGCCAGCGCAGCAAGGGCGCGTAAGTCGGCGACCTGCAGCTCGACGTCGGCGGAACAGTCCGGCTGAACGTTGCTGCACAGCAGCAGGGTGTCGCAGCCCAGCTCGTGCATAAGCGCAAATTTGCGCCTGGCGCGTTCCATGTTGGCGGCGAACTGGGCGCGGCTGGCGCCTTCAAAATCACGAAATGGTTGAAAAAGCGTGATTTTTAGCCCTAAATCTGCCGCCAGGTGGCGGATATCGGCCGGCGTACCGGTATAATAGAGCAGATCGTTTTCGAAGATCTCGACGCCCTGATAGCCCGCCGCTGCGATGGCATGGAGCTTTTCGGGTAAGGTACCGGAGATCGAGACGGTGGCGATGGAACGCAACATAGAGTCCTCGGGTCATTAGCTGACTTAGTGACCTGAATATGTATCATTTGGTTCAAATGCGCCATGATTGGTTGCAAAATTGTGATCAATATGTGTATTTTTTGCATCTCAAGAAAAGGAGCCGTTATGTCCGTCGTTGCTCATGATGAAGCGCAGTCTCTGAAAGAGCGGATCTTCGCCGCCGCCATTACCGTTTTCGCCGAGCATGGACTGTCGGGCGCGCGGATGGAGCAAATCGCCACCGAAGCGCAGACCACCAAACGCATGGTGGTCTACTACTTCAAGACCAAAGAGCTGCTTTATCAGGCCGTGCTGCAGCACGTCTACGCGAGGATCCGCGAAACCGAGCAGCAGCTCGGGCTGGAAAACGTACCGCCGGTAGAGGCGCTGGTGCAGCTGGTGAAGTGGAGCGTGCGCTATCACGCCACGCACGCTGACTATATGCGGGTGATCTGTATGGAAAACATGCAGCGCGGGAAATGGCTGAAAAGTTCAGGTCAGCTGAAACCGCTGAACCGCACCGCCCTGTCGATCCTGGAAGATATTCTTCAGCGCGGGCAGCAGCAAGGGGTGTTTCAGGCAGGGCTGGAAGCGCGCGATGTGCATCGATTGATCAGCAGCTTTAGCTTCTACCAGGTATCAAACTTTTATACGTTCAGCAGCCTCTACCTGGACGATCCGATGCCGGCTATTGATGATGAAGCGATGGTCGCCCACCACTGCGATATTGCCGTCAAGGCGGTTATTCGCTTTGTCATTTCCTGAAGCGCGCGGGAAGCGCCCGGCGGCGGCTAGTTTCCGGAAAGCGCATGGACCACCTTCTCCATCGCTTCCTGCGTCAGCGCGGAACGTTTGATTTTCGGGTTCGCCAGGGCGGTACGCACCACGCCGGCGATAACGATATGCTTTGGCTCCTGACCCAGGTCGCGCATCTCCAGCACGACTTTGCCCACTACGCGGCACATTTCCTGATACAGCGCCTCATCTTTGGCTGTGTTTCCCATTCTATTTCACTCTCAATTTTTCATTATCAATCAAATCATTATTGATATATTTCCTGAGTAAATCAAACCAGCTCCGCGTTTGCGCCTCAGAGACCGCTTTTCCCTGACAAACTTGTGAATAAACCCGCGTTTCCGCTCTCTTTATCTTGTCAGGTGATGAAAAAATGTGTTGCGCATAAGCGTAGGATTAGTTTGCATTTTGTTAAGTATATAACTATAGAAATGAAACATGGTTTTCATTTTCTTTTTTGGATTTGGCAACGTATAATGCCCAACAAATTCTTATTGAATGGTTTCAGCGCATTGGATTGCATGACTAAACGCATAACACGTTGCCTCTTTTCATGGGCTGAACCGCCAGCACACATTCTTCTGCACGCTCTTTTGTTGTCACCTATCCTTAGAGCGTGGCATAGCAACTTTCGTAATACAGGTTTAACTCTGCGGCAGTGCGCCCACGGAGTCAGATTCCCCATCCCTATCCTTCACAACTTAAAGATTAAACTGTCATGAAAAAGACCAAAATTGTTTGCACCATCGGTCCGAAAACCGAATCCGAAGAGATGTTGACCAAAATGCTGGACGCTGGCATGAACGTTATGCGTCTGAACTTCTCTCACGGTGATTACGCGGAACACGGTCAGCGCATCCAGAACCTGCGCAATGTGATGAGTAAAACCGGTAAGAAAGCGGCAATCCTTCTGGATACCAAAGGTCCGGAAATCCGTACCATTAAGCTGGAAGGCGGCAACGACGTTTCTCTGAAAGCGGGCCAGACCTTTACCTTCACCACCGACAAATCCGTTGTCGGTAATAACGAAATCGTTGCGGTGACCTATGAAGGTTTCACCAGCGACCTGAGCGTCGGCAACACCGTACTGGTTGACGATGGTCTGATCGGTATGGAAGTCACCGCTATCGAAGGCAACAAAGTTGTTTGTAAAGTACTGAACAACGGCGACCTTGGCGAGAACAAAGGCGTTAACCTGCCGGGCGTGTCTATCGCTCTGCCAGCGCTGGCCGAAAAAGACAAGCAGGACCTGATCTTCGGTTGCGAACAGGGCGTTGACTTTGTTGCGGCCTCCTTTATCCGTAAGCGTTCTGACGTCGTTGAAATCCGTGAACACCTGAAAGCCCACGGCGGCGAGAAGATCCAGATCATCTCCAAAATTGAAAACCAGGAAGGCCTGAACAACTTCGACGAGATCCTCGAAGCCTCTGACGGCATCATGGTTGCGCGTGGCGACCTGGGCGTTGAAATCCCGGTTGAAGAAGTGATCTTCGCGCAGAAGATGATGATCGAAAAATGTATCCGCGCGCGTAAAGTCGTTATCACCGCGACTCAGATGCTGGATTCTATGATCAAAAACCCGCGTCCGACCCGTGCGGAAGCAGGCGACGTGGCTAACGCCATCCTCGACGGCACCGACGCAGTTATGCTGTCCGGCGAATCCGCAAAAGGTAAATACCCGCTGGAAGCGGTCACCATCATGGCGACCATCTGCGAGCGTACCGACCGCGTGATGACCAGCCGTCTTGAATACAACAACGACAACCGTAAGCTGCGCATCACCGAAGCGGTTTGCCGCGGTGCGGTTGAAACGGCTGAAAAACTGGAAGCGCCGCTGATCGTTGTGGCAACCCAGGGCGGTAAATCCGCGCGCGCCGTACGTAAATACTTCCCGGATGCCACCATCCTGGCGCTGACCACCAATGAAACGACCGCGCGTCAGCTGGTGCTGAGCAAAGGCGTTGTGGCGCAGCTGGTTGAAGATATCTCTTCTACCGATGCCTTCTATATCCAGGGTAAAGAGCTGGCGCTGCAGAGCGGCCTGGCGCGTAAAGGCGACGTGGTTGTTATGGTCTCCGGCGCGTTAGTCCCGAGCGGAACCACCAATACCGCTTCCGTGCACGTGCTGTAATAATTTACAGGTTAATTAGTATTTCCTTTAAAAGCGCCTCTTCGGGGCGCTTTTTTTTATTCTGGCACTAGCCGCTATTAATAAAAATGCAAATCGGAATTTACTATTTAATGCGAGATTATCTAAGATGAATCCGATGGAAGCGCGCTGTTTTCACTCGCCTTTTTAAAGTTACGTGATGATTTCGATGCTTCTTTGAGCGAACGATCAAAAATAAGTGCATTCAGGTAAAAAAATATTCTCATCACAAAAAAGTTTGTGTAATACTTGTAACGCTACATGGAGATTAACTCAATCTAGAGGGTATTAATAATGAATCGTACTAAACTGGTACTGGGCGCGGTAATCCTGGGTTCTACTCTGCTGGCTGGTTGCTCCAGCAATGCTAAAATCGATCAGCTGTCTTCTGACGTTCAGACTCTGAACGCTAAAGTTGACCAGCTGAGCAACGACGTGAACGCAATGCGTTCCGACGTTCAGGCTGCTAAAGATGACGCAGCTCGCGCTAACCAGCGTCTGGACAACGCAGCTACTAAATACCGCAAGTAATAGTATCTGTGTAATAAAAATGGCGCACATTGTGCGCCATTTTTTTTGCCTTACCTTTCCCGCCTACTGCACCCTTTTCGCTTCATCTACCGGCGTATTATTCTGTACCGACAGGCTCGACGCGGTGCTTCCGCTAGCCGATACCACCACCGGATATCCTGCCCGCCGGGTCAGCGCGCGTTTAAGCTGCGCCTCATCAACCGCTTTATCCCCCGAGAATTGATGAAACTCCGCCGGAAGCGTATAGGCCATGGTCTGCGCATTGCTGGCCTCATCCGGCGTCAACGGGCGATGAACTTCAACATAGCGCTTACCGTCCGGCTCCACGGCGAACTTGACCGGCTGGTTGATAATCCGTACCGGCGTCCCGCTTTTCACCTGATTGAATAAAGACTGGATATCCGCCGCGTTCATGCGCATACAGCCGGAGCTGACGCGCAGACCCACGCTGTCCGGCGCGCTGGTGCCATGAATCAGATATTCACCGTTACCGTATGCCAGGCGGAGCGCATAGCGGCCTAGCGGGTTATTCGGCCCTGCGGGCACGACCGGCGGCAGTTTAATCCCCTTCTCCAGCGAACGGGCGCGGATGCCCGCCGTCGGCGTCCAGGAGGGGTTCGGGATTTTCTGCCCTATGCGGGTCGTCATCTCCGGCGTCTCCAGCCCCTGCTGACCAATCCCCAGGGGATAGACCTGCACCTGATTGACGCCCGGCGGGAAGTAGTACAGGCGCAGCTCGGCCAGGTTGACGACGATGCCCTCGCGCGGCACGTCCGGCAGCAGCATCTGCGAAGGTATCAGCACCTGAGTACCCGGTTTAGGCTGCACCGGCGCAATGGTATCGTTCGCTTCAAGGATCAGCATCGCCGCCGTATCAAAACGACGGGCAATCGCCTGCAGGTTGCGGTCACCCTCCTGTACCGTCCAGAACTGGTTCTCACCAATCAGACGACTGTTGGCAGGAGGAAGGGGATAATCAACGGCCCAAGCGGCGTGGGACGCGCTGAGGGCGCTCAGAAGGGCAATGGTGATAAGAGAAGCGCGTTTCATACTGAGATTCCTTCTTTCGCTGATAAAACGCCAGGCCTGTTATGCACGACGGGAGGCGAGCCTCCCGTCGTGCATAACAGAATGAAATCTACTGTTTTATTCTAGCTAAGATTTGCTGCTTTCGCGCGAATTGCGCGGATCATGGCTTCCAGTCCTTGCGACCGCGAGGGGGTAAGGTGCTGCGTCAGGGCCATTTTTTCAAACCACGGACGCACGTCAAACGCGGTGATATCTTTGGCCGTCATCTGGTCATAGAGGATAAACACCACCGCGATAAGGCCTTTGACGATGGCCGCATCGCTGTCGCCGCGAAGCGCAATCACGCCGCTCTGCTCCTGCGTCATCACGATCCACACCTGGCTCTGGCAGCCCTGAATGATGTTCTGCGCGGTGTGTTCCTCCGGGCTCAGCGGCGCCAGGCGCTGACCCAGTTCAATAATATAGAGATACTTCTCTTCCCAGTTCGCACAACGGCTAAAGTTGCGCAGCAGTTTGTCTCTGTCCGGTAACGCCGCCATAGTTGCTTCCTTTAGCTTAATAATTTGTGGATCCGCTGTAGCCCCGCTACCAGTCGGTCCACCTCCTCCGTCGTATTGTACATCGCCAGCGATGCCCGACACATGGCCGGCACGCCGTAGAACGCCATCAGCGGCATGGCGCAGTGGTGCCCGGTCCGCACCGCAATACCGTAGTTATCGAGGAAGCTGCCGACATCATAAGCATGATGTTTGCCGAGATTAAAGGCGATCGCTCCCAGGCGATCTTGCGGGCCGTAAAGGGTTAAATCCGCCACGTTCTCCAGCGCCTGCAGCGCGTAGCGCATCAGGGTCTGTTCATATTCCGCGATGTGCGTCAGCCCCAGCGCGCTGACGTAATCCAGCGCCGCGCCCAGCCCGATGATGCCGCCGGTATTCGGCGTTCCCGCCTCGAAGCGCCACGGCGCTTTTGCCCAGGTCGTGCCTTCCGTCAGGCTGACCGTGGCGATCATCGACCCGCCCCCTTCCCACGGCGCCATCTCCTGCAAAATGTCCTGCTTGACGTAGAGCACGCCGATGCCGGTGGGACCGTACAGCTTGTGGGCGGAGAAGGCGTAAAAGTCGCACTCCAGCGCCTGCACGTCCACCGGATGGTGCATCACCGCCTGCGCGCCGTCCACCAGCACTTTGGCGCCGTGCTGATGGGCCAACGCCGTCAGAGCGGCGATGGGATTTTCGGTTCCCAGCACGTTCGATACCTGGGTAATGGCCAGCAGGCGGGTGCGCTCGTCAAACAGGCCGGGGATCGCATCCAGCTGCAGCGTACCGTCCTGATTCAGCGGGATCACCCGCAGCTGCGCCCCCGCTCTGGCGCACAGCATCTGCCACGGCACGATATTGGCGTGATGCTCCATCGCGCTGACGATGATGTTGTCGCCCGCGCCGACGTTGGCGTTTCCCCAGCTGTTCGCCACGAGGTTAATGCCTTCCGTGGTGCCGCGAACAAACACCAGTTCCTCCGCCGAGCGGGCGTTGAGGAACGTCGCCGCCCGCTGGCGCACCTGCTCCATGCTCGCCGTGGCTTCCGCGCTGAGGGTATGAATGCCGCGATGCACCGCCGCATAGCCGTGGCGGTAAAATTCCGCCTCGGCGTTAATCACCGCTTCCGGCTTCTGCGCGCTGGCGGCGCTGTCGAGGTAGGCCAGCGGCTGGCCATTAACCTCGCGATTGAGAAGCGGGAAATCCGCGCGCACGCGTTCCACAGAAAATGTCATGCCTTACCTCCCGGCAAACGCTGGCCAATACGCGCCAGTATCTGCTGCCTGAGCGCCTCATCGTCGATCGCTTCCGTGAGCTCCGCGGCAAAGGCGTAAAGAATCATCTGCTGCGCCGCCTGCTGCGTAATGCCGCGCGAGCGCAGATAAAACAGCTGTTCGTCATCAATACGCCCGATGGTCGCGCCGTGGCTGCACTTCACGTCGTCAGCGTAAATCTCCAGCTGCGGTTTGGTATCCACTTCGGATAAGCGGCCCAGCAGCAGGTTGTTGTTGGTCATCTGGCCGTCGGTTTTGATCGCATGCTGCGCGACGTTAATCAGGCCATTAAACACCGCCCGCCCTTTATCGTTGACGATGGTTTTATGCAGCTGGCGGCTGTTACAGTACCCGACCTGATGATCGAGCCAGGTGCGACTGTCGCAGACTTCGCCGTTGACCGGCATCGCTAGCGAGTTAATCCGCAGGGTGCTGTTTTCCCCCTTCAACTGCGTGCTGGTGTGGTGGCGCAGCACCGAGCTACCGAGCAGAAAACTGCTGCTGAAAGCGGAGGCGTCGCGCCCGAGCGCCAGGTCGTTATGGGCAAAGTGGTAGCTTTGCGCGTTCTCAAACGCCAGCTTGATGTGCTGCAGGTGGGCGTTATCCGCCACGGTCATCGTCAGCCTTGCGCCGGTAAAGTGGCGCTCATCGTTAAGGCTCAGATAGTGTTCGATGATGGTCGCCTGCGCGCCGCTCTCCAGCGCCAGATGGTGGCGATAGTGGGCGGTGTTCATTTCATCGCTCGCCAGCCCGCGCGTCAGGTGCATAATCAGCAGCGGTTTATCCGGGCGCTGGTTGCGCCTGACCCGAATATGGGTAACGGTGGTCGCCAGGCTTTCGGTCAAATGCAGAAAGACTTCGGGCTGAACGGCGTCAGGCAGCTGCTGACGCTCGTTATCCACCTGCACTTCATAGCCGCTGGCGGCCAGATCGTCGCTCAGGCTCGCGCTAAACTGACCGTCGACAAACACCAGCCGCCATGCCTCTACCGTTAGCGCCAGTTCGTCGCGCCGGGCCGCCGTCAGCGTCTGCGGCTGAGCGGCGACAAAGGTCTGATTCAGTAGCGCGTCCAGCGGGGTATATTTCCAGTTTTCGTGTTTACGCGTTGGCAACCCCAGGCGCAGCAGCTGTTGCAGGTGCTGATGCGCCTGCGGGCTGCGCTGCCCGCTTTGGGACTCAAACAGATGGTGCCACTGCTGCAGCGCGTTACTGCTGTTCGGTAAGCCAGCCATAGCCCTGCTCCTCCAGTTGTTTGACCAGAGTAAAATCGCCGGATTTGACGATTCGCCCCTGGTACAGCACGTGGACGTAATCCGGCTTGATATAATCGAGAATGCGCTGATAGTGGGTGACGATAATAAAAGAGCGCTTGCCGTCGCGCAGGGAGTTGACGCCGTCAGAGACAATCTTCAGCGCGTCGATATCCAGCCCGGAATCGGACTCGTCCAGGATGCACAGCTCCGGTTCCAGCACCGCCATCTGCAGGATATCGTTGCGCTTTTTCTCGCCGCCGGAGAAGCCGACGTTAACCGAGCGGGTCAGCAGATCCTCCGGCATCTTCAGCAGCTTTATTTTGTCTTCCATCAGGTCCTGGAAGTCAAAACGGTCAAGCTGCTCCTGGCCACGATAGCTGCGCACGGCGTTGAGCGCGGTTTGCAGGAAAAACTGATTGCTGACGCCGGGAATTTCCACCGGATACTGGAAGGCCATGAAGATGCCTTCACCGGCGCGTTCTTCAGGGGAGAGTTCCAGTAAATCTTTGCCTTTAAACGCCACGCTGCCGCCGGTCACTTCATAGTCTTCACGCCCGGCCAGCGTAGCGGAGAGCGTACTTTTCCCGGAGCCGTTCGGGCCCATAATGGCGTGCACTTCGCCGGGGCGAACCTCCAGATCCAGCCCGCGCAGGATCGCTTTGTCTTCAACGGCGACCTGCAAATTTTTTATACTTAACATCTTATTTCCTTTGTTATCAGCCGACGCTGTGTTCAAGGCTAATCGCCAGTAATTTTTGCGCTTCTACGGCAAACTCCAGCGGCAGCTCTGAGAAGACGTCTTTACAGAAACCGTTGACGATCATCGAAATCGCATCGTCTTCGCTGATTCCGCGCTGCAGGCAGTAGAACAGCTGATCTTCGCCGATACGGGAGGTGGTCGCTTCGTGCTCCAGCTGCGCGCTGTTGTTGCGGCATTCCACGTACGGGAAGGTATGCGCCCCGCTGTCCGGGCCAATCAGCATGGAGTCACACTGGGTGAAGTTGCGCGCGTTTGTCGCCGTCGGCATGATTTTGACCAGACCGCGATAGCTGTTCTGGCTGTGGCCGGCGGAAATGCCCTTCGAGATAATCGTCGAACGGGTGTTTTTGCCGATATGGATCATCTTGGTGCCGGTGTCCGCCTGCTGATGGCCGCTGGTCAGCGCCACCGAGAAGAACTCGCCGATGGAGTTATCCCCGCGCAGAATGCAGCTCGGATACTTCCAGGTGATCGCCGAGCCGGTTTCCGACTGGGTCCACGACATTTTGCTGTTCTCGCCTTCGCACAGGGCGCGCTTGGTGACGAAGTTGAGGATCCCGCCGGTATTGTTGTCGCCGGGGAACCAGTTTTGCACCGTGGAGTACTTCACCTCGGCGTCTTTATGAATAATCACCTCGACCACCGCCGCGTGCAGCTGGTAGCTATCGCGTACCGGCGCCGAACAGCCTTCGATATAGCTCACGTAGCTGCCTTCGTCGGCCACCAGAATGGTGCGTTCGAACTGGCCGGTTTTTTCCGCGTTGATGCGGAAATAGGTCGACAGCTCCATCGGGCAGCGTACGCCTTTGGGCACATAGATAAAGGTGCCGTCGGACGCCACCGCCGCGTTGAGGGCGGCAAAGAAGTTGTCGTTGCCCGGCACCACGGTGCCGAGGTATTTCTTCACCAGTTCCGGGTGATCGTGGATCGCTTCGCCGAAGGAACAGAAAATAATCCCCTGTTCCGCCAGCTTTTCGCGATAGGTGGTCGCCACCGAAACCGAGTCAAAAATGGCGTCGACGGCCACTTCCCGTCCTTCCCGCACCGGCACGCCGAGAAGGTTAAACGCCTCTTCGACTTCGCTGGTCAGAAACGCGCTGGACCCCGTTTGCTGCAGCGCGCCGGGCTCAGAGACGCAGGTATCATCGCAGTTGCCGCAGGAGGGGGCTGAATAATAGCTGTAATCCTGATAGTTCAGCTTGTCGTAGTGCGCCTTCAGCCAGTGCGGCTCTTCCATCGCCTGCCAGGCCTTAAACGCGTTCAGACGAAACTCCAGCATCCATTCTGGCTCATTGCGGCGCGCAGAAATCGCCCTGACCACCTCTTCATTTATGCCTTTCGCCAGCTCATCGGTCCGTAGCTGAGTGAAAAAGCCCTCTTTATAGTTGAGTGGCCCGCCGCTCCAGGTTTTGACATCGTCAGTTGCTTCAGTATTACGAGACATAGTTACTCCGCCTGAACGCCAAAACTTTCGCCGCAGCCGCATTCGTGCTGGGCTTTAGGGTTATGAAATTTGAAGATTTGATTTAAGCCTTCGCGAACGTAATCAAGCTCGGTGCCGTCGATAAACGGCATCGCCTGCAGCGGCGCCCACAGCTTCGCGCCATCGCGCTCAAATAACAGATCGTCTTTCGCCGGTTCAGCAATTAGCTCGAGAACGTAGCCAAAACCGGCGCAGCCGCTGGTTTTAACGCCAAGCCGCAGCCCCTGCATATCCGGCTGTTTGCGGACCAGATCGCGAATATGGGCGGCGGCGGCTGGGGTCATGACCAGCCCACGCCAGCTAAAATCTTCGGGATTGAAAGTTCCTGCATGTGAATTCATCGCTCTACCTCATAGGTTGACGCCATCGGGCCATATCGCTATGTTAGTGATAATGATTATCACTTCAACCCATCCAGAGAAGGGGTATTTCCCCATTCAGTGCTTTTTATAAGCATAGACCCTGACAGAAGAGATATCGGAGATGGAATAAATTGTTCAATGCATTGATTAATAATGCATTTCAGTGACAGAAAGGTAGAAATTGCAGGAAAGTTAAAATATGCATCGGAAATACCTATTTTTGAGATAGCGAATTTGCGTTGCACAGAACCCGCCGTGAAGGGCAAAAGAGTCACAATCACGTCCTGCGGGTAAAAAGGAGAAATGGCGGACGTTATTTTTCCCGGTCATGAGGCAAAAAGACCGCGATAACCACGAAAATCAAAAGGGCAGCGCCATGGCGGCGATCAAGGCGCTACCGCGTATCGCTAAACGGATGCCCGTTTAATTGTACTGCAGCGTCATGACCACAACGGCACTGACGCTTCCGGGCGTCGCACCGCCTGACACCGATTTTACCGAGGCCTGCATAGCCAGGGTTGCGGTTCTGTCAGCCGCGATATTGTGGGTGATGCTGGAACCCGTTCCCTTTAGCGCACCGCTGCCCGCTTCACTCATCGCTACCGCCACGTTGGTTGCCGTACCGCTATTCAGATAATAGTCAGGACCGGCAAGCGGATCGGGAGTGCCGGTGAAGGAGGCCGTTACGCTGCGCGTTCCCGCCGGACAGTTGGTAAACAGCAAATTAAAGGCCACAGGGTCGGAGGATGACCCGGGCGTGGCCATGTTGGTTGCCTGAATATCGCCCAGATTGACATCGAGGTTGCTGTTTCCCCCATTGAATATACAGGGCGAGGCGACAATATTTCCCGTCACCCCCATCGTCACGCTGTCGGCAGAAAAAACGTTCCAGCACAGCAACGTCAGAATAAGCAATTTTTTATGGCGTATTTTCATTTTTTCACCCGTTACTGGTACGTCAAATTAAGCGTGGCGGTCGCATTTGCCGAGCCGGACTCAACGGAAGTTAAGGTCTGATAATAACGGGCCGTCAGCGGCAGCGTTTCTTGCCCGCCCGATGACCGTTTTAATAACAGCGGGCTATTGATGGACAGCGGCGCGCCATTATATAAAAGCTGCACGCCGACGCCTTTTGCCGTCCCGGCGCTGCCCTGCCCCGTTAATGCCATTACGCTGGGGTTGGCGCTATCGGGATTTTGTACGCCGCTCAGCGAAACGGTGATATTGGTGCCGGCGCTGCAGCTTAACCCCAGATTTTGCGTATTCTGCGCGCCAGCGGGCGTGGTGCCTACCGTCGAGCCGAACGTTGAAGCGGGAATATCGCCAATGATGAAGTTCAACTGAGGCGTAGTGATACTGCAGGCCAGGGCGTTGATTGTCCCATCGGTCAGCGTTGCGGTCAGGCCATCACGGTAGACGCCGTCGCTGCCCTGGAGCGTCACCACCCCGATCGTTCCCGGCGTTAATGCGCCTGATGATACCTGCCCGGTCACCACCAGCTGTATGTTACCGCCGTACCAGTCGACATAAGAGGTCTGTGCGTTATAGGAGAATGTATTACTCGGATTTTCAAAATAAGCGTTTGATGAAAAACGAATACCAATACCGCTAATATTAGTGTTGTAAACGTGATTACCGTAGCTGCTCAGCGTCGCATTATTATATCGCATGCTGAAACCCAGCATGAGTGGGTTAGTACAGCCGGAAAGGTAAGAGCCCGTATATGTCCCGCCCCCCGAAAAAATAACGGTCCCGACCGGCGCATCACGCGGTACGGTAATCGTTCCCACGGACAGAGTGGAGATCTGCGGGGTAATGGTGGTGCAGGTTCCGGCACGCGCGCTATTCCATCCGGCTATCAAGCCGAGCAAAATAACAGAGTAAATCAATCTCATGTTTAACGTTCCTGGTGGCAACTGGCGCTAACTTCTGTTATTCCAGCGTAGGTTGATTGTTTCGGCAGGCTGAAATCAGCACGGCACTGTTGGCTGGACTGGCGGCCCCACGTGACGAAGATCGCCCCCTGCTCGCGCATTCCGCTTAAAAAAACCTGGCCGCGATCGCCAACGATAAAGCTGCTCTTATTATCATCCGCAAGCGTCACCACCGCCCCGAACGGCACGAAGCGGTTATTGTCGGTTAAGGTCATCAGGACCCTGCGCCCCACTTTGGAAAGATAATCGGCGCGCACCACCGCGCCTCGCGTCGGGGTAACCGTGTCGGTGTTTATCTCCAGCTCTACATCCTCAGGCATATTTTGCGGATCGAGCGTCAGGTCGTTTTTTCGATAGACGGAAATATTGCTGACTACCGTATATCCCCGGTAGTCCGTGCGCGCGCCGGGTTGGTTGCGAATATTCACGCCGTGTGCGCCGGGGGCTTTTATCAGGGCATTGGTTTCACCGAGCGGTTGGGAAAGCGTGATACCATCGGCGTGGGCGATAACGCCCCCCTGCAGACCATAATTAAGCCGCTCGCTGTTTTTGTCGTAGCTATACCCCGCCGTCACTTCGCCGTACGTCCCTTTATAGTCACCGTTCATATTGCCGGTGTAACCCACGCCATCCGTACCGTAACCCTGCTGGACGTTCCAGTTCAGCGAGTTGTTCTCCAGCGCGACCCCGTTCATGCCGATATTATGCGTCGTTCCACCATTCTTGCTGGCGTTCATGCCATAGCTGGCCCACGTTTGCGGGAGGAATTTATCCAACGGTACGCTGACGTTAAACGCCAGCAGCTGGTCGTGGGCGCTGTTATTCGCGCTGTCGTTTGACGTCGCGCTGCCATTTTTGCTGTATGTCCAGGTCAGGCCGTAGCTGATATTGCGCCAGTAGTTGTTGTATCCGACGCTCCACGAAGCCATCGACCTGGCGGAGTTCCAGTAATCTTCCCTCGCCGCGCTGAGGGTTAGCGATCCCAGTTCGCGGCTCAGCGTCTGGCTCATCGTCAGCTCCGCGCGGTTACGCCTGCGGTCCTGCAGCGCGCTGCTGTCTCCATATGAGTCCAGAACTTCCTGCATCCCGTAATAGCCGCTGGTGGAATAGCGGTATCCCGCAATGGAAAAGTTGGTCCCGGTATCGATGAAGTTTTTGCTGTATCGCGCTCGCCAGGATTGGCCGCGCGATTTTTCCGTTTTATCCGGCGTTGACCAGGCCTGCGTGACATCCGTGGAGATAGCGCCTAACGCCCCCATATTTTTACCCACGCCGAATGCCAGCGACTGATATTTGCTTGACTCCTGCAGGCCGCCATAGAGGGTAAAGCCATGCTGCAGGCCATAAATTGCCGTTGCCTGCCCGAAAGGGGTTTTATCCACGCTGCTGTTATATGAACGATACTGCCCGCCGGTGATGGCGTATTTGAACCGGCCTTCCCGCTGCAGTACCGGCAGCGAGGCGTAGGGCAGCGTGAAGTGCTGTTCGCTGCCATCGGCTTCCTTAATCGTCACGTCGAGATCGCCTGCCCCGCCGGTAGGATACATATCCGTGATTTCAAAGGCGCCCGGCGCAACGTAGCTTTGGTAGATCTGGTAGCCGTTCTGGCGCACCACGACCTGCGCATTGGTTCGGGCAATGCCACGTACTACGGGCGCATAGCCCTTAAGAGAATCCGGCAGCATGTCGTCATCGGATGCCAGCTGGCCGCCGCGAAACGGCATACTGTCGAACACGTCGGCAGGCGCAGAGCTGTCACCAACGGTAAGCTGGGCTTTCAGAGGAATAATGGCCCGCTGCGCGTAGGTATAAACGGTATCCCATTTATCCTGGCCGGAGGACTCCCGTGACCAGGTGGTATAGTTGCGAAAACGCCACGGCCCTATATTGATCCCCGGACGCAGGTTCGCATACTGGGTGTCGCTTCTGCCGCCCTGGCCCGTTTTCGCCCGAGTGTTCGCTCCGCTCAGGCTGTAATTGAGCAATGCCGCAGTAATCCCCTCATCCCACATTTCCGGCGGTACATAGCCCCTGGCCGGCAGGTCGATCGCCGCCTGGGGAATGCTGATAACCAGCCGCTGGGCGCCAAACTGAAAATCAGCGCTGGCTTGCGGAATAGCCTGGAGATTGGCGCAATCACTATTTTCTACCGACAGCTGGGGAAAAAGTTCGGTTTTCACTCCCCACTGTTTTAATTGTTCCACGCTCAGACAGGGCTGCAATACCTCATTACCGCCCCCGGTCTTTGCCATCGAAAAAGGAATATCCCGGGTGTCCATTAACTGGTCATCAAGAATAATATCCACATGGTATGTTCCCGGCGCCTGAGAGCCCGATTCAAAAGCCGATAAATCCGCTTTGCCCACGCCGGGATTATCCAGCTCTACCAGGGCCGTATTAAACGAATCACTGGCATACAGTTCCGGAGAGAAACCGGTCAACACTATGGCGATAAGCGTAGCCAGACGAGCAGGTCGCAACTTATTATTTTTTATTGTCATCGCTATTACCTATTTAACGCTGGGCTTGCCATTTGTTCAGGGATTACAAACTGGCTTGATGTGACGGACCGGGGCTGCCGTAGTCATTAATAACTTTAAATGTCAGGGCATTGCCGGAGGCCCCGTCCGGCAAGCGGAACCGGGTGGTCGAACCCGGCATGACGTAGGTCACCTGGGCAAGCATTTTTCCGCCCACGGTAATTTCATTGAAATTAATGACGTAAGGCGTTGGGTTATTAACCTGAAGTTCATTGCCGCTTCTTTGCCAGGTGAGTTTATTTGCCTGTTCCTCCGGCGTTGAGGCGCGAAGCGTAACGGGACGATAAATCAGCTTGATACGCGTTTTTACGGCAATTTGCAGGGAGTTCATCTGCTTTGATGCCGAGGGAATCGCTTTAATATTTATCCAGAATAAACTTTCTTTGGCCTGAGGCAGTGAACCTGTCGCGACAATTCGCTCAATATTTTTTTGTCCGCTGTCGAGGCGATACATCGGCGGTGTAATAATAAAAGGCGCTTTACCAGAACCACCTTCCTGCTCATCTATCCATGACTGAATTAAATAAGGCGTCGCATCAGGATTATTAACGCTGATTGACGCTTCTTTTTTTGCACCATCGAAAATGATCCGCGTGCCGCCAATAATTACCCCGGCAGTGGCGGTTGCCTGCACCAGCGTTAACATTGTTATCGCCAGGCCAATTGTTCTGATAAAACGCATTTAATACCTCTTAAAACAAAGGGGCCGGGCCGGCCCCCTACTGATTACTGCAGAAACTTAGTTGTAAACCACTGAGAAGTTCGCGACCGAGTTAGCTGGGCCGGCAACCACCGTCGCAGTGGTCGACACATACTGAGCATAGAAATTCAGCGTATTATCAGCGGTGCTGGTGAGCGGGTAGGAGTAACCGTTGCTGCCGTGCAGAGGCAGATCGGCTTTATCCGCCGTCATCAGATTAATCGCGACACCGGAGGCTGCGCCAGCGACCGACGAGTCAATAGCCAGCAGGCTGGAGTTACTTAAATCAGGCGTGCCATCAAAGCGGACTTTGGCATTGTTAACCGTCACCGGACAGTTCTTCAAAATAATATCGAATTTCGTCGCGGCGGTTCTCGAACCGGCTACCGGAAATTCAGTTTTATAATAATCGCCCAAAACAACCACCTGGTCCTTTGACGCGACATCGATGTCGCAGGCGGCATCCAAAATATTGCCATTAAAATTAACGGTACCCGCTGCTGCGAAAGCCTGAGTCATTGATAATGCAGAACCTGCTGCAAGTATCGCAATAACAATTTTCTTTTTCATAACGACACATCCTGTTTTACTTTATTTACATTCAGGCAAAATATTTAATAAACGCATTTTGCCATTGCTTTAATATATTGCCGGGAAACAGTGGTATATATCACACCACTATTTCATTTTATTAAAACCGGATTACCCCTGCCGACGAGACAAAATTTATACAACATTTTTTCAGCGCACAATCTATTTCGCGGTCTAAATGTAGACTCGAAATTAACAAAAATAAAACATTCAAATTAAGAAATTACTTAATCACACTGACCCCGGTCTACTTTTGGACTGGCGAGACAAAATCAATAAAATCAATTGATTATAACCATAATCCACCCGAGTCTATTATTAGACCCGGCGCCAATATTCCCTGAGATGCTGTTTTTTAAGATAATTCCCAACATCGATCAAAAAACGATCGCATAAGTTAGTGAGGTATCTTATGAACACGAGAATTATTCCTGAATTCGGCAACGAACCAGCGGAAGTACTTGAGATAAAACCCTTTAAGCACATTGAGAAATTAATTGATAATGTCCTGCCGTACGCCGAGAGACGAATAGTCTCGAAAGGGGAGATCGTCCATTATTACGATAATAACGTTCGTCAGTGTTTTTTACTTATCCAGGGCAGCGTCGCGCTGCATCGGCGCGGAGACGGGATTGTTTTAAATTCTGAGTCATCGCCATTTCTTCTCGGCGTGTGTAGCCAGTTTTCCTCTGAACGACTTTACGTCAGGGTACTGGAAACATCGGAAATTGCGGCCGTTTCGCTGGAAACGTTTAATCGCGTAGTGGCGCAACAGAACTTATGGGAGCATTTTTCAAAGCTGCTGATCTATACCGCATCGCGGGTTTATGAGCACTGCGCGCAAATATCGCAAATGTCAGCCTATGACATCATTCGTTTTCAACTTGTTGAATTAATGCAAGAGCCCGAAGCTATCCGGCAAAGTATCACCGCGGCGGCCTATATCAAAAGTCGAACCTATCTTTCCCGCAGCGGCGTTATGCGCATCCTCGCAGAGCTACGAACGGGTAAATACATTACCATGGAGCGCGGAGTGCTGATTGACATCCACCACCTGCCGCGAAAGTATTGATTGTTCATGTATCTTCGGAGTGGCAAGAGATACGCGCGAGGTTATAATAAGTCCGATCTCCTTCAGGATTTTCTGACTATGCCATCTGCAAATCACCCCTTCCGCGGCTCCCCTTACGCACAGGAATTTATTTCTCATTTGCAGCCCTACTGCACGACGTACCGAACGGGCCGCGGCGAGCAGTTTGATCTTCAGGTTAACGGTCAGGGGATGTGTTATCTCCTTCTGGAGGGGACGATAGCGATATACCGAAGAAGTGACAATATGATGCTTTCCACGGCGCTCAGTCCCGCCCTTTTCGGCCTCGCTAACCTGACGGACATTTACTTTGATGACTATTTTAAAACCGTCACGCCGTGCCAGATTGGCGTACTCACAACCCGTCGCGTCGAGGAAATCATTAGAGAGAAGGCGCTATGGGGACTGCTCTCTAAACAGCTGATGTTTGTCTATAACCGCCTCTATCATAACGTTATGCCCCAGGGCACGCCAACGGCGTACGAGATGATTCGCCAGCAGCTGATCAAGCTCATGGAGGAAGAGGAGGGTTATCGCTACAGCGTGACGGCTGAAAGATATATCAGAGAGAAAACCCGGCTTTCCCGCAGCGGCGTAATGCGCATTCTGGCGGCGCTGAAAACCGGTGGTTTTATCGAAATGGAAGAGGGGAAACTCATAAAAATCAACAAACTTCCTGCTAAGTACTGATTATGCGGATTGGGCTTTCGGCCCTCTCGCGATCCGGCCTGCGCGCCGAAATGCATTCATGCAACAAATTCTATTCGTTTTCATTATAAGTATTGTCATTTCACAGAAATAAAGATTTATTCACTGCTGACTGGCTCATGTAGAATGCGCTGCTAAATTTCCTTCATCTTTTACGCAATGTCGCCCTGGCGACCGTTCGGGAACCTGTGTAGTACTGAATTATGGATATAGAAACAGATGTCATGTCGATGTGTATGGTCGTGTTGTTAATTATTAGCGTGTTGCTCGATTAACCTCTTCCCCCCCGTAAAATCAGTACGACTCGCCGTCGCCGGACAGGCCAGTCTATTCGCTACGAACCCGATCCAAATCGAAATCGTACCGTTCCCCCGCGCGGCCTGACCTGCCAGCGTATTCCGGGATAAGCGTTCAGAGAGGGGATATTGCCCTGTCGGGCATGGTGCGAATATTAAAAAGGCTGCCAACGATGGTGGCAGCCTCTTCACTTTATGGCGT
This sequence comes from Klebsiella sp. GN_Kp190, assembly GCF_040061795.1. NCBI lineage: Bacteria > Pseudomonadati > Pseudomonadota > Gammaproteobacteria > Enterobacterales > Enterobacteriaceae > Klebsiella > Klebsiella sp. GN_Kp190. The sequence goes on along the minus strand of NZ_JBEAFN010000037.1, from coordinate 50,782 downwards.
TACTGATACGAAGAGCGAATTAGCTCCTGATCTTCCTGTAGATAAACAGGACAACCAGCGCACCAATCACCGCCACGACAAAGCTGCCGAAATTAAAACCATCTACACGGCCAAAGCCGAAGAAAGTACTAATCCAACCCCCGACAACTGCACCGATGACACCCAGAATTACGGTAACGATAAATCCGCCGCCGTCTTTCCCCGGCATAATCCACTTGGCTAAAATACCGGCAATAAGCCCAAAAATGATCCATGAAATGATACCCATAGCTAACTCCGTCCTCTTGTTACCTTGTAAATATCTGGTATAGAAAGATTAGCATAAATATTAATGATGTTTCATAAAATTATATTTAGCATACATAGACTTGTCAGCACGGGGATAATGGTCTACGCCCTGAACGCGTACCGGGCAAATAATCAGCAAGCGGAAGTATCGCATCGTGAATAATTAAAACCTCGGGAGAGGCAGCAATAAGCCAGGATTTTTCTTATTAAAAGTGCAACTGGAAGCGGAATACAAAAGCAGCAAGGGGGAAATTTCCCCCTTGCTAACTTAGATGACTGCGGTTGTCAGCCGCGACGAACAGCAAAGGCGCCCTTGTTCATCAGAGATGTCGATTTGCCACACCTGATGACGGGAGCCGACGTGCAGCGCGCGGCACACGCCGCGAACCCTTCCGCTGCGAACCGAACGGATATGGTTAGCATTGACCTCCAGCCCCACCACCTTCTGCTCGCCTTCGCTGCACAGATAGCCGGCCACCGAGCCTAAAGTTTCCGCTAATACCACCGACGCGCCGCCGTGCAGCAGCCCAAACGGCTGATGGGTGCGGCTATCTACCGGCATGGTGGCCTCGATGGCGTCATCGGTAAGGGCCTCGAAGCGAATATCCAGCAGGCCGACCATATTCCCGTCGCCCATGGCGTTCAGCTGTTCCAGGGTGCTCTGACGTTTCCAAATCATCCCATAATCTCCAGTAGCGCCTGCAGCGGATGGCGTACGCCGCTGCCTTCAATACGCTTCACCTGGCTACGACAGGAGTAGCCGGTGACCAGACAACGATTACGCGGCAGGCGCTGCATCGCCTGCTGCCAGGAGAGCGCGTAGATAGCCAGCGAGTTGGCGTGGTTCTTCACTTCATGACCGTAGGTACCGGCCATGCCGCAGCAGCCCACGTTAACGTTTTCCAGCTTCGCGCCAAAACGCGCGAAGATATCCGCCCACTGTTTGGTGGAAGCGGGAAGCGCCGTGACCTCGGTACAATGGCCAAACAGATACCACGACTCGCCGCCCTGCTCCTGCGCAGCGGTTGCCGACAGCGCCTGCGGCAGCCACTCATGCACCAGCATCACGCGGAAATCGCCGCGCTTGTCGCCGAGCACCTGGTTGTATTCATCGCGATAGCAGAGCACCAGCGCCGGATCGACCCCCACCATCGGCATGCCGAGCTGGGCCACCCGGTTCAGGAAATCGGCGGTTTTCTGCGCGGTGCGCGCGAATCGCGTCAGGAAGCCCTTAATATGCTGGGCTTTACCGTTTGGCGAAAACGGCAGCAGCACCGGCTGGTAGCCTAGCTTTTCGACCAGTTGAACAAAATCGGCAACCACCTGCGCATCGTAATAGCTGGTAAACGGATCCTGAACCACCAGCACCCTTTTCGCTTTCTGCTCTGCGCTCAGCGCTTCCAGCTGCTCCAGCGTGGTATTCGCCGAACGATGACCGACCATCTGCTGCTTCAGCGACGGGACGGAGAGCAGCGGGAGATCGACCATACCGATATGCTTTTCCGATAGCTTGCGCATCCACGGCTGATTAATAAAGAAGTTGAACGTCTTCGGCGCATGCGCCATCAGCGGCGCGTAGGATTCAACCGCCGCCACCAGATGATCGCGGACCGGCCGCAGGTAGCGGCTGTGGTAAAGCTGGAGGAAACGCGACCGGAACTCCGGAACGTCGATCTTAATCGGGCACTGGGTCGAGCAGGCTTTACAGGCCAGACAGCCGGACATCGCCTCCTTGACCTCATGCGAGAAATCGTACTCTCCCTTACGCGCGTGCCAGCTATTGCGGGTGCGCTCCACCAGGGTACGCAGGCTGGCGCGTTTTTCCGGCAGATCTTTTTCCAGCTGATTGGGGTCGACGCCGCGATCCGCCAGCAGGCGCAGCCATTCTCGCACCAGCGTGGCCCGCCCCTTCGGCGAGTGAATACGGTGGTTGCTGACCTTCATCGACGGACACATCGGGCTTTTGGCATCAAAGTTGAAGCACAGACCGTTGCCATTACACTCCATCGCGCCGCGCCACGAGCTGCGCACGGCAATGGGGATCTGCCGATCGAAGGTCCCGCGCTTAACCGCATCCACCTTCATCATCGGCGCATCCACGCCTTCCGGCGGGCATATTTTACCGGGGTTCAGACGGTTATCCGGGTCAAACGCGGCTTTAATCTTGCGCAGCTCGCCAAACAGTTCTGCCCCAAAGAACGCTGGGCTATATTCGGCGCGGAAGCCTTTCCCGTGTTCCCCCCACAGAAGGCCGCCATACTTGGCGGTTAAGGCTACGACGTCATCGGAGATGCGCTTCATCAGCATCTCTTGCTGCGGATCGCACATATCCAGCGCCGGCCGCACGTGCAGCACGCCGGCATCCACATGGCCAAACATGCCGTAGCTCAGGCCATGACCGTCAAGCAGCGCGCGAAATTCCACAATATAGTCGGCCAGATGCTCCGGCGGCACGCAGGTATCTTCGGCGAAGGGTATCGGTTTAGCGGCCCCTTTGGCATTCCCCAGCAGGCCAACGGCTTTTTTCCGCATCGCGTAGATGCGCTCAACGCCGTCCAGATCGTGGCAAACCTGCCAGCCGATAACGCCCGCTTCGCCGCGCGCCATCAGCTCATCCAGGCGCTGGCACAGGGTTGTCACCTGGCCGTCGATCAGTTCGGCGTCATCACCGGCGAACTCAACGATATTCAGCCCCAGCATCTCTTTATCCGCAACGTCGGTAATGAGCTCGCTGACCGAATGCCAGACAATATCTTCCCGTGCCAGATTCAGCACTTTTGAGTCGACGGTTTCGACCGACAGCGCCTTCGCTTCGACCATAAACGGCGCGTTGCGCAGCGCGGAGTTAAAGGAATCGTACTTAACGTTAACCAGGCGGCGTACTTTCGGTAAGCGGGTAATATCCAGCCGCGCTTCGGTAATAAACGCCAGCGTCCCTTCTGAACCGGTCAGTATGCGGGTCAGATCGAATTCGCTCATCTCGTCATTAAAGACGTGGCGTAAATCGTAGCCCGTCAGGAAGCGGTTAAGTTTGGGGAATTTATCGATAACCAGCTGCCGCTGCGCTTTGCAGCGCTGATAGACCGTGCGGTAAATACGCCCGATCGCCGACTGTTCTGCGCCCAGCGTTTCCGCCAGCGCCGCCGGAATCGGCTGCGTATCCAGAATGTCGCCGCCGATCAGCACCGAGCGCACGCCGAGCACGTGATCGGAGGTTTTCCCGTAGACCAGCGAGCCCTGCCCGGAAGCATCGGTGTTGATCATCCCGCCAAGCGTGGCGCGGTTGCTGGTCGACAGTTCCGGCGCAAAAAAGTAGCCGTACGGTTTAAGGAACTGATTGAGCTGATCTTTAATGACCCCGGCTTCCACCCGCACCCACCCTTCTTCGGGGTTGATTTCAATAATGCGGTTCATATAGCGGGACATATCGACGATGATCCCGGCGTTGAGCGCCTGACCGTTGGTGCCGGTACCGCCCCCGCGCGGGGTAAAGATCAGTGATTTAAAACGTTCTTCCGCAGCCAGTCTTGCCAGCAGAGCGACGTCTGCCGTGGAGCGGGGGAATAAAACCGCATCCGGCAACAGTTGATATACACTGTTATCAGTCGCCATCGTTAGCCTGTCGGCGTAGCTGGTGGCGGTATCACCGGTAAAACCTTGTTGCTCCAGTACCTGCAAAAAATTCAGCACCAGCTGAACGACACCTGGCGCTTGAGAAATCTGTGGGATCATGACGCTCGACCCTGCCTGACTATGTTGTGTTGTAAGTGATTAAACGTTTGCGTAGTGCACACAACTTTTTATCACATTTTTTTCATATGCGCCCGCCAGAATTAAGGGCAAAATCAGGCGCGCGAAGATATTGATATTATTATCAGTACATGGAATTACGCTGCGTCAGCCTTGTGACGCGACTGCAAAGGTAAAACTTTATCATGATTAACCCCAATCAGCCCCGGGACATACCGCAAGTTCTGCTGTCGGTGCTGTTTTTGTCCCTGATTATTATTTCCTGCCTGTGGGTCGTTCAGCCATTTATCCTGTCATTTGCCTGGGCCGGTACCGTGGTTATCGCCACCTGGCCGGTGCTTTTGCGCCTGCAGCGCCTGCTGTTCGGCAAGCGCGCGCTGGCGGTGCTGGTGATGACGCTGCTGCTCTTTTTACTGTTCGTTATCCCTATTGCGCTGCTGGTCAACAGCCTGGTGGATAACAGCACGCCATTAATAAAAGTGATTACCAGCGGTAACTTTACGCCGCCGGATCTGGCGTGGCTAAATAGCGTTCCGCTGATTGGCGATAAGCTGTATACCGGCTGGCACAATTTACTGGAGATGGGGGGAACGGCGATTATGGTCAAAATTCGCCCCTATCTCGGCACCACCACCACATGGTTTGTTGGCCAGGCGGCGCACATCGGCAAGCTGCTGGTCTACTGCGGACTCATGCTGCTGTTTAGCGCCTTGCTGTACTGGCGAGGCGAACAGGTTGCGTATGGGTTCCGCCACTTTGCCACCCGTCTGGCGGCCAAACGCGGCGATGCGGCGGTGATCCTCGCCGGCCAGGCGATTCGCGCCGTGGCGCTGGGGGTGGTCGTCACCGCCCTGGCCCAGGCGGTGCTTGGCGGTATTGGCCTTGCGGTCAGCGGCGTGCCTTACGCCGCGCTGCTCACCGTGGTGATGATCTTTACCTGCCTTGTGCAGCTGGGTCCTTTGCTGGTTCTGGTACCGTCAATTATCTGGCTGTACTGGAGCGGTGATACCACATGGGGCACCGTACTGCTGGTCTGGAGCTGCGTTGTCGGCACCATGGATAACTTTATCCGTCCGCTGTTGATTCGTATGGGCGCCGACCTGCCGATGATTCTGATCCTTTCCGGCGTTATCGGCGGCCTGGTGGCGTTCGGCATGATTGGGCTGTTTATCGGTCCGGTGCTGCTGGCGGTCTCCTGGCGACTGTACGATGCGTGGGTTAACGAAGCGCCGCCGCCGCCGAAGGACCCCGACCTGGTGCTTGAGGAGCTGAGCGAGCTCAATACCCGAGCCGCTCAGGATAAGTAAGTGAAAAGGCGGGGAAACCCGCCTTTTGCCCCTCTGTCCCTATCAATGTCGGGCACGACAGCCTTAAAGCTTAAGAAATCCTAATCTATCTTTCACGTCATTCCACCACCCGCTGCCTGCTAACCGCATTTGCTTCGCAGATTCTTTACCTTAATTTAACTATTGAGAGGAATCCGATCGACGCAAAAAGCCTCAGTGCCTAGTATTAGCTCACGGTTATAAATCAACGCATTGATTTATAAGCATGGAAATCCCCTGAGTGAAACAACGAATTGCTGTGTGTAGTCTTTGCCCATCTCCCACGATGGGCTTTTTTTTGTCCGTTTTCTGTTCCCCAAAAACAAAAAATCCCCGCCACTGCTGAGCTGACGGGGAGTATCCAGTTGCCTGTTTTAGCGAGAACTTACTTATTCAGCTCCGCCAGGCCGAGCCAGGTTTGCACGACCGTGTCCGGGTTCAGGGAAAGGCTATCGATCCCCTCTTCCATCAGCCAGGCGGCAAAATCTTCATGGTCAGACGGACCCTGTCCGCAGATACCGACGTACTTGCCCTGCTTCTTCGCCGCGCGGATGGCCATCGACAGCAGCGCTTTCACCGCGTCGTTACGCTCATCGAACAGCTCGGAGACCACGCCGGAGTCGCGATCCAGCCCCAGCGCCAGCTGCGTCATGTCGTTAGAACCAATAGAGAAGCCGTCGAAGTATTCGAGGAACTGTTCAGCCAGCAGCGCATTCGATGGGATTTCACACATCATAATCAGCTTCAGGCCGTTTTCGCCGCGCTTGAGGCCCTGGCGTTCCAGCTCTTCAACCACCGCTTTTGCCTGCGCGACGGTCCGGACAAACGGCACCATGATTTCGACGTTGGTCAGGCCCATGTCGTTACGCACCCGCTTAACCGCTTCACACTCCAGCGCGAAGCAGTCGCGGAAGCTTTCTGACACATAGCGGCCGGCCCCGCGGAAGCCCAGCATCGGGTTCTCTTCTTCTGGCTCGTAACGTTCGCCGCCGACCAGGTTGGCGTATTCGTTAGACTTAAAGTCGGAAAGACGCACAATCACCCGTTTCGGGAAAAATGCCGCACCAAGGGTGGAGATCCCTTCGGTCAGGCGACCGACGTAGAACTCTTTCGGCGAGTCGTAGCCTTTCATCAGCTCGCGGATTTCATTCTGCAGCCCCGGCTCCTGATCGTCGAACTCCAGCAGCGCGCGCGGGTGGACGCCAATCATACGGTTGATGATGAACTCCAGACGCGCCAGGCCCACGCCTTCGTTCGGCAGGCAGGCAAAGTCGAAGGCGCGGTCCGGGTTACCGACGTTCATCATGATCTTCAGCGGCAGATCCGGCATATCGCCAACGGTGGAGCTCTTGACGCTGAAGTCGAGGATTTCGGCATACACGTAGCCGGTATCGCCCTCGGCGCAGGAGACGGTCACATTCTGGTTTTCCTGGATGCGATCGGTGGCGTTACCGCAGCCCACTACCGCAGGGATCCCCAGCTCACGCGCGATAATCGCCGCATGACAGGTACGCCCGCCGCGGTTGGTGACGATCGCCGCCGCCTTTTTCATGATCGGCTCCCAGTCCGGGTCGGTCATGTCGGTCACCAGCACGTCGCCGGGCTCGATGCGGTTCATTTCGCTGATATCGTGAATGACCTTCACCGGACCCGCGCCGATACGATGGCCGATCGCGCGCCCTTCCGAAATAATCTGTCCTTGCGCATGGAGGGTATAGCGCTCCATCACCTGGCCGCGGGAACGGACGGTCTCCGGACGCGCCTGCACGATAAACAGCTTACCGGTATGCCCATCTTTCGCCCATTCGATATCCATCGGACGGTTGTAGTGCTTCTCGATTTGAACCGCTTGCTGCGCCAGCTCCTGCACTTCCGCGTCGGTTAACGAGAAGACGTCGCGCTGCGCCTGCGGCACGTCTTCGATACGCACCTGCTTGCCGTGCTCCTGGGTAGGGGCGTAAACCATGCGGATCTTTTTCGACCCCATGGTGCGGCGTACGATTGCCGGCCGGCCCGCTTCCAGCGTGGGTTTATGGACGTAGAACTCATCGGGGTTCACCGCCCCCTGCACCACCATCTCGCCGAGCCCCCAGGCGGAGGTGATAAACACCACCTGATCAAAACCGGATTCGGTATCGATGGAGAACATCACGCCGGACGAGGCCAGATCGGAGCGCACCATCCTCTGCACCCCGGCGGAGAGCGCCACCCCGCGGTGATCGTATCCCTGATGCACGCGGTAGGAAATGGCGCGATCGTTAAACAGCGAAGCAAACACGTGCTTCACCGCGACGAGCACGGCGTCAAAGCCCTGCACGTTAAGGAATGTCTCCTGCTGACCGGCGAAGGAGGCGTCCGGCATATCTTCCGCCGTCGCGGAGGAGCGCACGGCAAAGGAGGCCTCAGCGTCATCGGCGGACAGCTGGGTATAGGCATCGCGAATCGCATTTTCCAGTTCGCTCTGGAACGGCGTATCAATGATCCACTGACGGATCTGTGCGCCCGCTTTCGCTAATGCGGAAACGTCGTCAATGTCGGTTTCATCCAGCAGTTCATAAATGCGCTGGTTAACACCGCTTTGGTCCAAAAACTGATTAAAGGCATCAGCGGTGGTGGCAAACCCGTTCGGTACGGACACGCCCATACCCGACAGATTTGTAATCATTTCACCAAGGGAGGCATTTTTGCCCCCAACCCTGTCTACATCATTCATGCCGAGTTGGTTATACCAAAGCACCAGCGGTGACGAGCCATTGTTGGACATCGAGACAATCCTTTTGTGATTTAATACCAGTGATAAATAATTCACGATCGACTACGAGATTTATCCTGACATATTTATCCAGCTGAAAGAAACGGTGAATCGTTCAAGCAAATTATTTTTTCGTTTTTAGGATTCTTTGCCAGATATAGCTAAGCTAATGATTCTTCAGAAATCTGATGAAATTTGATACAAAAGATACGCAGTTGCGAAAAATGAACTCACCTTTTCATTAAAAATAAAAATAGCGTTTCATTTTTTAAATATGAGACAAAGCCTGGAGCGTTATGCTTAAATTTAATATCAGCTTTCAGACAATTAAACTCATTATACCGGATGGTCAAAATGGAAAGTGCTGTAGATCGCCACGTATTTTATATTTCCGACGGTACCGCTATTACAGCGGAAGTTCTGGGTCATGCGGTCATGTCGCAATTCCCGGTCGCCACCAGCAGCGTAACCCTGCCGTTTGTCGAAAATATTAGCCGCGCGCGCGCCGTGAAGGAACAAATCGACGCGATTTTCCAGCAGACCGGCATTCGACCGCTGGTGTTCTATTCCATCGTGCTGCCGGAAATCCGCGACATCATCCTACAAAGCGAAGGCTTTTGTCAGGATATCGTCCAGGCGCTGGTGGCCCCCCTGCAGCAGGAGCTGCGCCTCGATCCGACGCCAATCGCTCACCGCACCCACGGCCTGACGCCCGGTAACCTGAACAAATACGACGCGCGTATCGCCGCTATCGACTACACCCTTGCCCACGATGACGGAATTTCTCTGCGTAATCTCGATCAGGCCCAGGTGATCCTCCTCGGCGTTTCGCGCTGCGGGAAAACCCCCACCAGTCTGTATCTGGCGATGCAGTACGGTATCCGCGCCGCTAACTACCCGTTTATCGCCGATGATATGGACAACCTGATTCTTCCGGCTTCGCTTAAGCCGCTACAGCACAAACTCTTCGGCTTAACGATCAATCCGGAGCGCCTGGCGGCCATCCGCGAAGAGCGGCGGGAAAACAGCCGCTATGCTTCCATGCGCCAGTGCCGGATGGAAGTGACCGAAGTCGAGGCGCTTTACCGCAAAAACAAGATACCTTGCCTGAACAGTACCAACTATTCCGTGGAAGAGATCGCTACCAAAATCATGGATATTATGGGGTTAAGCCGCAGAATGTACTAACAGACTAGTACATTATTAAAAATTTGTTTATGCTATCACCTGAGCCCTATACAGGATCATGCCCTGCTCTTGCAATAAGCGGGGATTGGTTTATCGTGATGCGCATCACTTCCCGGCATTTTCGCCGCGGAAGAAACAGATTTTGAGACCCCAATGAATAAAACAGACGAATTGCGTACCGCGCGCATTGAAAGCCTGGTAACGCCTGCGGAACTGGCTCAGCGGCATCCAGTGTCTGCCGACGTTGCCGCACACGTTTCCGCCTCACGCCGCCGAATCGAGAAAATCCTCAACGGTGAAGATCGCCGCCTGCTGGTGGTGATCGGCCCCTGTTCCATTCACGATATTGATGCGGCGATGGAGTATGCGCGCCGCCTGCAGGGTATGCGCGAACGTTACCAGCCGCAGCTGGAAATCGTGATGCGTACCTATTTTGAGAAGCCGCGTACGGTGGTTGGCTGGAAGGGGCTGATCTCCGACCCCGACCTGAACGGCAGCTATCGGGTGAATCACGGCCTTGAGCTGGCGCGTAGCTTGCTGCTGCAGATCAATGAACTGGGCGTGCCGACCGCCACCGAGTTTCTCGATATGGTGACCGGGCAGTTTATTGCCGACCTGATAAGCTGGGGCGCTATCGGCGCGCGTACGACCGAGAGCCAGATCCACCGCGAAATGGCCTCGGCGCTCTCGTGCCCGGTAGGCTTTAAGAACGGTACCGATGGCAATACCCGTATCGCCGTTGATGCGATCCGCGCTTCCCGCGCCAGCCATATGTTCCTGTCGCCGGATAAGCAGGGACAGATGACCATCTACCAGACCAGCGGCAATCCGTACGGCCATATCATTATGCGCGGCGGTAAAAAGCCGAATTACCACGCCGCCGATATCGCCGCCGCCGGGGAAGCGCTGGCGGAGTTCGACCTGCCGGAACAGCTGGTGGTGGATTTTAGCCACGGCAATTGCCAGAAACAGCACCGCCGTCAGCTGGACGTTTGCGCCGACATCTGCCAGCAGATCCGCGCCGGCTCGACCGCCATCGCCGGGATCATGGCCGAGAGTTTCCTTCAGGAAGGCACGCAGAAGGTCGTCGCGGGCCAGCCGCTGACCTGGGGACAATCGATTACCGATCCCTGCCTGAGCTGGGACGATAGCGAACGGCTGCTGGATGAATTAGCCGCCGCCACCGCCACCCGCCTGTAGTTCCCCTCCCCACCGTACGCGCGGTGGGGAGCGATTTTCCGCCACCGACCGGCCCGACACCTGCTAAATCTGGTAATCCGCTAAATAAAGCTTGCGTGAAAAACAACATTATTGATAATGATTATCATTGTTGCCTTGATTTTTATTTTTAGTGCTATGACGCGTATGGATAACACTGCCACAGCAGAAAAAACAACAGACAATGCCCCGTATCCGGTTCCGACGGACAAAGAGATAAGCAGCCGGACATTATTAGGCAGCGAGGGACGGGTGGTGATTGAACATCGCGGTCAGCGCTACCTGCTGCGTCAGACCCATTCGGGTAAGCTGATCCTGACCAAATAATTATCCCCGCCGATAAAGGCAGGGATAACGATCGCTAGCTGGAACAGCTTACTTCCAGACGCCTTCCCCAGTCCGGTGGACGCTGAATATACTCATCCGTCCGATCGGCAAAGGGGTGAGAGAGTGCGCTATGCAGGCGCTCCAGCTCGCTCATATCCCCCTGCTCCGCCTGTTCAATGGCCCGCTGAGCCAGCCAGTTACGCAGCACGATCGCCGGGTTCACGCTGCGCATCCGCGCCTGCCGTTGCGCATCGTCAACCTGTTCATCACGCAGGCGCGCGCGATAAGCGGTAAACCAGGTATCGAACGTCTCGCGGTCGATAAACTCATCGCGTAGCGGCGAGGCGGCGCTCTCCTGCTCGCTGGCGCTGAGCATCCGGAAGGTCCGCGTATAGTCGCTGCCCTCGCGTTCCATCAGCGTAAACAGGCCGTCCAGCAGTTCGTTATCCCCTTTTTGCTGGGTAAACAATCCGAGCTTGTCGCGCATGCGGCGGCCATACGCCGTCAGCAGGGCTTGCTGGTAACTATCCAGCGCGCCGTTCAGCGCCTCAGCGCTGATAAACGGCGAGAGCGTCTGCGCCAGACGTTGCAGGTTCCATAGCCCTACCGCCGGCTGATTATCAAAGCTGTAGCGCCCTTGATAATCGGAGTGGTTACAGATAAAGCCAGGCTGGAAATCATCAAGGAAACCGTACGGACCGTAGTCCATCGTCAGGCCGAGAATTGACATATTGTCGGTATTCATCACCCCGTGGGCAAAGCCCACCGTTTGCCAGCAGGCAATCATCTCCGCGGTTCGAGTGACAACGTCACTGAACCACAGAAGGTACTTATCCGCTTCATTTTGCAGATGCGGCCAGTGGTGACGAATCACGTAATCCGCCAGCTGCTGCACTTTCAGAGGCTCGCGACGGTAGTAAAAATGCTCAAAATGGCCGAAACGAACGTGGCTTTCCGCCAGCCGCATCAGCATTGCCCCGCGCTCGACGGTTTCGCGGTATACCGGCGTATCGCTGGCCACTATCGCCAGCGCGCGGGTGGTGGGAATGCCCAACGCATGCATCGCTTCCGAGGCCAGCGCCTCGCGGATCGTCGAGCGCAGCACCGCCCGCCCGTCGCCCATTCGCGAATAGGGAGTGAGCCCGGCGCCTTTAAGGTGCCAGTCAAAGCGACGACCATCAGCGAGCTGCTGTTCGCCGAGCAGAATACCGCGCCCGTCGCCGAGCTGCCCGGCCCAGGCGCCGAACTGGTGGCCGCTGTAAACCTGCGCCAGCGGCGACATTCCCGGCAGCAGCGTTTCGCCGCCCCATACGCCAGCGCCTTTCTGCGGGCTGAATAACGACGCGTCAACGCCCAGCGTTCGCGCCAGCGGAGCGTTGTGCCAGACAAGCCGCGCATTCTCCAGCGGCGTAGGGGTTAAAGAGGTGTAAAAATCCGGCAGTTCATCACGCCAGTGGGTAGTAAAAGACAGGGTCATGGTTCCTCCTGCCTTCAGTGTAGTGCTTTCAACAAATTATTAACACGGAGGAATGGATGGGTTATTGCGATAAAAGACAAGATGAGCGTTGTGGCGCTGCCCGGTAAGGCGTTACCGCCGCCGGGCAAGAAAACGCCACGCTACGCTTTGACGTATCGAGGCTAGATCCTTCGCGCCTGCCAGAATTTTTTATGCCAGTAGACATTATCCAGCGACGAGCGCGTCACGCCCTGGCTGGTGGAGGCGTGGATAAACTGGTTATCCGTGTCGTAAATACCGACGTGCAGACCGCTCTCTCCGGAACCGGTCTTGAAGAAGACCAGATCGCCGGGCAGCAGTTCGCTCTTATCGATTTTCGTGCCGATCTCCGCCTGCTCACGCGTTTCGCGCGGCAGCTGCAACGCGAACTTATCGCGGAAGGTCATCAGCACAAACCCGGAGCAATCAACGCCGCGCGGCGACATGCCGCCGTAGCGATACGGCGCTCCCCGCCAGTTCCTTAGCTGCTCATTCAGGTTAGCAACAACGGTAATCGAATCAGCAAGCCGTGGATTGGGCGGCGGCGCCCGATGGCTGCTACAACCCGCCAGAAATAACGCAACACACAAAACGAGCCAAAAACGCATCTCAGACGAATCCTCTGTTCCCTATCCTGATAGCAGGATAATTTACCTTGTTTATCAATTCGCTGGCAAGCTGACTGCGTGCTACTGTGACGCAACGAGCATAAGATGGCCCGCAACCTCGACCCGCTGGAAGTCCATGGCATAGGCGGCGGTTAAATTCTCTTCGCTTAATACCTCGGCGGTGCTGCCGCAGGCGATCGTCTCCCCCCGGCAGATAAGCCAGGAGCGATGGGCGTGTCGGAGGGTATGATTCAGGTCGTGGCTGCTCATCACGACGGCAATCCCCGAGGCGCAGAGTTCGCTTAACAGTCGGTCCAGCGCGGCCTGCTGCGCCACGTCCAGGCTGTTCATCGGTTCATCCAGCAATAGCAACTGTCCGGACGCGTTAGCCTGACGATGAATCTGCAGTATTACCGCCGCCAGGCGCACGCGCTGCCACTCCCCGCCGGAGATGTGATTCACCTGGCGCCCAAGCTTGTCGCCTAAGCCCAGCTTCTCCGCGATGGTCGTCAGTAGCCCGTTGTGCGCGTCGTCCTGGAGATGCAGCGACAGATAATGCCAGACCGGCATGGCGAAAGGCGGCATCTGGTGCTGGCTTAAATAGGCCCGATGACGCGCCAGCTCCTGCGCCAGCCAGTCATTCAGCGGGCGTCCATTCAGTTTTACCTGGCCCGGGCCGGTAGAGAGCCCCGCCATACGCGCCAGCAAGGTGCTTTTCCCCGCCCCGTTTGGCCCCACCAGATGAACGATCTCTCCCGGCCGGATATCGGCTGAAAACGGCGCCAGCCGCCCCGCCTCTTCTACATCCTGTAGCTGCATCAAAAACGGCATTATTTGGCTAAAGCTCCTTTAATAGCGGCCACCAGCTGCGGATCATCCGGCGTCATATCCGGTGAGAAACGGCCGATGACCTGACCATCGCGGCCGATGAGGAATTTTTCAAAATTCCACAGAATATCATCCACGTACAGCGGCGCTCTGCCTTTGCTGGCCATGCGCTCATAAAAACCGCTGCCTTCCGGGGCGATAGCCTGCGGGGCGGCCTCAACCAGCTTCTGGTACAGAGGCGCGCGATGTTCGCCGTTGACGTCAATTTTGCTGAACATCGGGAAAGTCACGCCGTAAGTCGTGCTACAGAACGTTTTAATCTCTTCTTCGCTACCCGGCTCCTGACCCAGAAACTGGTTGCACGGAAAGCCCAGTACGCTAAAACCTTCGCTTTCTAAATCTTTTTGCAGCGCTTCCAGCTGCTCATACTGCGGCGTCAGGCCGCATTTTGACGCGACGTTGACAATCAACAGGACTTTGCCTGCCCACGGGGTGAGCGTTGTTTTCTCACCATCGATGGTGGTGACTTCAGTATTGAGAATATCGTGTTGCATAGCCTTCCCTCAGTGAATATACCGGTAACTGCTTCAGGTGATCCCTATCTACTGTAGCGGATTCAGACTGGGTCATTCTACTTTGAATCCCCCGGGAGTGTCTCTTGATGTAACAGGCAGCACAACATGAATTCATCTCAACACCGGGAGCGCGCAATTCAGTGTACAGTGGTGGATGGATGTAATAGCATTTCGTTAATTGTTAATTTAAGAGAGTTTTATTGATGAAGAAGATGTTTAGCGCGGTGTTAATCGCGGCCTCCGTTACGCTGCTTTCGGCCTGCTCGCCGGATGAAGATAATAAGATTAAAGTCGCCATTAATACCGGGCCGGATGAGGCTATCTGGAAAGTCGTAGAACAGGTGGCCAAAGAGAAATACAACCTCGACGTCGAGGTAATCTCATTTAATGATTACGTTCTGCCGAACGAAGCCCTGAACAATAAAGACGTCGATGCTAACGCCTTCCAGACGCTGCCTTACCTTGAGGCACAATCAAAAGAGCGCGGCTATAAGTTTGCCATTGTTGGTAAAACCTTCGTCTTCCCCATCGCCGCCTACTCGAAGAAAATCAAAAATATCAGCGAACTGCCTGACGGCGCGACGATTTCCATCTCTAACGAAACCACAACCCTGGGCCGCAGCCTGCTGCTGCTGCAGGCGCAAGGTTTAATCAAGCTGAAAGAGGGTACAGGCTACCTGCCGACGACGCTGGACATTATCGATAATCCTAAGCAGCTGAAAATCGTGGAAGTCGACACGCCGCAGCTGACCCGCACGCTTGATGACCCGAACGTCGCCCTGTCGATCATCAACACCAACTTCTCCGCTCAGGCCGGTCTCTCGGCTGCCCGCGATGGGCTATTTATGGAAGGCCCGGACTCGCCGTACGTCAACGCCATTGTTGCGCGCGAAGATAATAAAGACAGCAAAAAAGTCCAGGAGCTGAAAGAGGCCTTCCAGACTCAGCAGGTTGCCGACAAGGCAGCGGAAGTCTACAAAGGCGATGCGATTAAGGGCTGGTAATACTATCAACCGCTTACGGCCGCCCCTCACTGCGGGCGGCCTGATTTCAGCAATAACCAGATAAACACCGGCGCGCCCAGAGTGGCGGTGACCACGCCAATCGGCAATTCCGCCGCCGAAAGCGCCAGACGCGCGATAATATCCGCGCCCAGCAGCGCGCTGGCCCCCGCTAACAAACAGGCCGGAAGCAGCGCGCGGTGATCGCTTAAACCACATAAGCGCAGAATATGCGGGATAACCAGACCAATAAAGCCGATCGCGCCGGCCAGCGCCACGCTGACGCCCACCAGCCAGCCGGTCGCCACCACCAGCACTTTACGCCATAGCCACAGCGGCAGCCCCAGCTGGCGTGCGGAAACCTCCCCCAGCGCTAACAGATTAAGAGGCTGCGATTGCAGGCACACCCAGGCCAGCACCGGCAGCAGGGCCAGCATCAGCCACAGCT
Organism: Klebsiella sp. GN_Kp190; assembly: GCF_040061795.1. Lineage (NCBI taxonomy): Bacteria > Pseudomonadati > Pseudomonadota > Gammaproteobacteria > Enterobacterales > Enterobacteriaceae > Klebsiella > Klebsiella sp. GN_Kp190. The sequence goes on along the minus strand of NZ_JBEAFN010000037.1, from coordinate 34,979 downwards.
GCTGCCAGTCCACGCCGCCAAAGCCGCCCATCATCCAGTACATCAGCTGGCGGAGATCGAAAGAGGTTGAGAAGTAGACCGCCCAGGTCATCAGCGCGCTGCATATGATACCGAGCGCCACACCCGCCAGCAGCAGGCGGCTGGTCGAGAGATGCCGCCTGGCAAAACGCAGTAAAATAAAGGTAATGACCAGCGCGCCAGCGATGGCGCACAGCCCCAGCGCCCAGCCCGGAAGCAGCCCTTTTCCCAGCAACACGGCGGCTATCAGGCCAACCCCAGCGCCGTTTGATACCCCCAGCAGCCCGGGCTCCGCCAGCGGGTTTTCAAACAGCGCCTGCATAATCGCGCCGGACAGCGCCAGCGCCGCGCCCACCAGCAGGACGGCCAGGGTGCGCGGCAAACGAATCTGCCAGATAAACAGCTCGCCTTTGGCGCTAAACCATTCACCGGGGCCAATCCACTGGTCGCCCGCGCACAGGCTGATGGTCGACGTAACCAGCAGCAGCAACGTTAATACCGCAAGCCAGCGCCGGTTGCGGCGCCGTTGAGTTTGAGCAAAGGTCAGCATAGATTTCTGAGTTGAGAAAAAGGATGTGATTGATTTTACGGTATTCGGCCAGGAAAAGAAAAAAGGCCGCATAGCGGCCTTTTTGATTAGTCAGTCCAGATCATTTCTCTCTGGGTGAAGCGTTTTCGACACGGCTTTTTAACTTCTGTCCGGGTCTGAAGGTCACCACACGCCGGGCTGTAATAGGAATATCCTCTCCCGTTTTCGGGTTACGGCCCGGGCGTTGGTTCTTATCTCGCAAATCGAAGTTGCCGAACCCGGAGAGTTTTACCTGCTCTCCGTTTTCCAGAGCGCGACGGACTTCTTCGAAAAACAACTCTACCAGCTCTTTGGCATCCCGCTTGCTAAGCCCAAGCTTATCAAACAGATATTCTGACATTTCAGCTTTTGTAAGCGCCATAGGTTCAATCCCTCAATGATGCCTGGAATCGCTCTTTCAATGCCTCTACACATTTGGCGACGGTAGCGGCAATCTCCTCTTCTTCGAGTGTACGGCTGGTATCCTGGAGGATAAGGCTGATAGCGAGGCTTTTGAAACCTTCCGCTACGCCCTTGCCGCGGTACACGTCAAATAAGTTTACGCCAACTACCTGATTTACGCCAACTTTCTTACACTCGGCTAAAACATCGGCTGCGGGAACGTTTTCTGCCACAACGACGGCGATGTCGCGACGGTTCGCCGGGAAGCGAGAAACTTCACGCGCCTGAGGCACCACGCGGTCTGCAAGCTTGTTCCACTCCAGCTCGAACACCAACGTGCGGCCGTTCAGATCCAGTTTACGTTCCAGCTCGGGATGAACAACCCCAATAAAACCAATACGTTCACCTTTCAGATAAATCGCCGCCGACTGGCCCGGATGAAGCGCATTATTGGCTTCGATGCGGAATTCGATGTCGGACAGTTTACCCGTGAGGTCGAGAACGGACTCCAGATCGCCTTTTAAATCATAGAAATCGACGGTTTCTTTTGCCAGGTTCCAGTGTTCTTCATAGCGGTTACCGCAGATGACGCCAGCCAGCATCACGTCCTGGCGAATACCCAGAGGGGCCTGCGTATCGGGAACAAAGCGTAAGCCGCTCTCAAAGATGCGGACGCGACTCTGCTGGCGATTTTGGTTGTAGACCACAGTCCCGAGCAGACCAGTCCACAATGACAGACGCATCGCCGACATTTCGCTGGAGATCGGGCTCGGCAGAATCAGCGCTTCTTCACCGGCGTGGATCCACTGCTGTACTTTCGGGTCAACAAAGCTGTAGGTAATCACTTCCTGATAGCCTTTGTCGTTGAGCAGCGTTTTCACGCGCTTAAGCGACAGATCCGCTTCGCGGTGGCTGCCCATGATCAGGCCCGCTTGCACCGGTTCGTCAGGAATATTGTTATAGCCATAGACGCGGGCAACCTCTTCGACCAGGTCTTCTTCGATCTCCATGTCGAAACGCCAGCTCGGCGCCACGGCATGCCACTCATCCTGGCCTTCGGTAACTTCACAGCCCAGACGACGCAGAATGTCGCTAACCTGCTCATCTTCAATGTGATGGCCAATCAGACGATCCAGTTTGCTGCGGCGAAGGCGGATGGTCGCAGGCTTCGGCAGAGTCGCTTCATTGGTCACGTCAATAATCGGGCCCGCTTCACCGCCGCAAATATCCATCAGCAGGCGGGTTGCGCGCTCCATTGCCTGATACTGCAGCGCGGAGTCCACGCCGCGCTCGTAGCGGTGGGAAGCATCGGTATGCAGACCATGACGGCGGGCGCGGCCGGTAATGGACAGCGGGCTGAAGAACGCGCATTCCAGCAGAACGTTTTGCGTTTCATCGTTTACGCCGGAGTGCTCGCCGCCGAAAATTCCGCCCATAGCCAGGGCTTTCTGGTGGTCAGCAATAACCAGAGTATCGGTATCCAGCTTAGCCTCGGAGCCGTCGAGCAGGACCAGGGTTTCGCCTTCATGCGCCATACGCACGATAATTCCGCCTTCAATGCGGTCTTTATCGAAGGCGTGCATCGGCTGACCGAGCTCGAGCAGAACGTAGTTGGTCACGTCAACCACGGCATCGATGGAGCGAATGCCGCAGCGGCGCAGCTTCTCTTTCATCCATAACGGCGTCGGCGCTTTGACATTAATGCCTTTTACCACACGGCCCAGGTAGCGCGGGCATGCTTCCGGCGCATCGACCTGAATTGGCAGAACGTCGTCGATGGTCGCGGCCACCGGGGCCATTTCCGGGACATTCAATGGCGCCTTGTTGAGCACGGCGACATCGCGGGCAATGCCGATAATACCCAGGCAGTCGGCACGGTTCGGCGTGACGCTGATTTCGATAGTGTTATCGTCGAGCTTCAGGTATTCGCGGATATCGGTACCCAGCGGCGCGTCGGCGGGCAGTTCAATAATACCGCTGTGATCGTCGGAGATCCCCAGTTCGGAGAAGGAGCACAGCATGCCTTCCGACGGCTCGCCGCGCAGCTTTGCCGCTTTAATTTTAAAATCGCCCGGCAGTACGGCACCGATGGTTGCAACGGCAACCTTCAGGCCCTGACGGCAGTTTGGCGCACCGCAGACGATATCCAGCAGGCGTTCGCCGCCGACGTTAATTTTTGTGACGCGCAGTTTGTCAGCATTAGGGTGCTGAGCGCACTCAACCACTTCCCCAACGACAACGCCGTTGAAGCTGCCCGCAACCGGCTCAACGCCGTCAACCTCAAGGCCGGCCATCGTTATCTGGTCCGACAGCGCTTCGCTATCGATAGCTGGGTTAACCCACTCGCGTAACCACAGTTCACTGAATTTCATTGTTCTGTCCTGCCCTTATTTAAACTGTTTGAGGAAACGCAGATCGTTTTCGAAGAACGCGCGTAAGTCGGTCACGCCGTAGCGCAGCATGGTCAGACGCTCCATACCCATGCCGAAGGCAAAGCCGGAATAGATTTCCGGATCGATACCCACGTTGCGCAGTACGTTTGGATGCACCATCCCGCAGCCGAGCACTTCCAGCCATTTCCCGTTTTTCCCCATAACGTCGACTTCGGCCGACGGCTCGGTGAACGGGAAATAGGACGGACGAAAACGAATCTGCAGATCTTCTTCAAAGAAGTTACGCAGGAAATCGTGCAGCGTTCCCTTCAGGTTGGTAAAGCTGATGTTGGTATCAACGATCAGGCCTTCCATCTGATGGAACATTGGGGTGTGGGTCTGATCGTAGTCGTTACGATAGACGCGGCCTGGCGCAATAATGCGGATCGGCGGCTGCTGGTTAGCCATGGTGCGGATCTGCACGCCTGAGGTTTGCGTACGCAGCAGGCGCGTGGCATCAAACCAGAAAGTGTCGTGGTCAGCGCGTGCCGGATGGTGGCCAGGAATATTCAGCGCATCGAAGTTATGGTAGTCATCTTCGATTTCCGGGCCAGTCGCGACGGTAAAGCCGAGCTCACCGAAGAAACTTTCAATACGATCGATGGTACGGGTCACCGGATGCAGGCCACCGTTCTCAATACGACGCCCCGGCAGAGAGACATCGATGGTCTCCGAGGCCAGGCGTGCGTTAAGAGCGGCGCTTTCAAGATCTGACTTACGCGCGTTAAGCGCCTGCTGGACCTGCTCTTTCGCTTCGTTGATAACCGCGCCGGCTGCCGGGCGCTCTTCAGCAGGCAGCTCACGCAGGGTCGTCATCTGAAGGGTCAGGAGCCCTTTTTTACCCAGGTATTCCACGCGGACATTGTCCAGCGCAGCAACATCTGATGCCTCGTTAATGGCTGCCTTCGCACTGGCAACCAGCTCTGCGAGATGTGACATGGTTTTCCTCATTATGTCGGTGCAGACACCGGTTATGGTTATTATTTTGCTTTCACTATTTCGAGCCGCAGACGGCGGATCATTCGCCATTTGACCGAATGACCCGGTCAATCCACACGTCTGGAGCTTGAAATAGAACAAGCCAGTTCAGATACAAAAAAAGCCTCCACAGTGGGAGGCTTTTTGGCGCTGTTTTCCGTTTCTTCTTTCACGCGCTAGCCTCCTGAGTTCAGGTGCTAAAGTAAAAAAAGAAGCGGAAAATAGCAGCATTCATGCTTGCATTACCTTGTCTGGTAAAAAACGTAAGATCGATATTGAAAAGCTTACGCGGATAAAAGTCAATGTATTGATAGTCTTGAAACGAAAAGAGGGAGACAAGCTCCCTCTTTCAACTGGCTTATGCCAGAGCTGCTTTCGCTTTTTCGACCAGCGCGGTGAACGCTAATTTGTCGAATACGGCGATGTCAGCCAGGATCTTACGGTCGATTTCAACAGAGGCTTTTTTCAGGCCATTGATGAATTTGCTGTAAGAAATACCGTTCTGACGTGCTGCTGCGTTGATACGCGCAATCCACAGTTGACGGAACTGACGCTTTTTCTGACGACGGTCACGATAAGCGTACTGACCAGCTTTGATAACAGCCTGGAAGGCAACGCGGTATACGCGAGAACGCGCACCGTAGTAGCCTTTAGCTTGTTTCAAAATTTTCTTGTGACGTGCACGGGCAACTACACCACGTTTTACGCGAGCCATATGTGCTCTCCTGTATCTATTCTAATTAAAAAGTTAAAAGGGTTAACGACTTATGCGTACGGCAGGCACGCGATGACCAGGCCCAGATCGCCTTTAGAAACCATGGCTTTCGGACGCAGGTGACGTTTACGCTTGGTAGCTTTTTTGGTCAGAATGTGACGCAGGTTAGCGTGCTTGTGCTTAAAACCACCTTTACCGGTTTTTTTGAAGCGCTTAGCAGCACCGCGTACGGTCTTAATTTTTGGCATTTTAATAACTTCCACTTCGCATTGTTAATAAACGAAACATAGGCGAACAACGGCTGCGGAACCCGCAGGCTCCACAGACATTGCTACTTGAAGGCCTTACTGTTTCTTCTTAGGAGCGAGCACCATGATCATCTGGCGGCCTTCGATCTTCGTTGGGAAGGATTCGACTACTGCCAGTTCACTCAGATCGTCACGGACGCGGGTAAGCACTTCCATACCGATCTGTTGGTGGGCCATCTCACGGCCGCGAAAACGCAGCGTGATCTTGGCCTTATCGCCATCTTCCAGAAAGCGAATCAGGCTGCGGAGTTTTACCTGATAATCGCCATCGTCGGTGCCAGGACGGAACTTAATTTCCTTAACCTGGATAACTTTTTGCTTTTTCTTCTGTTCCTTAGAAGACTTGCTCTTTTCATAAAGGAACTTGCCGTAGTCCATGATACGACAAACTGGCGGTTCGGCGTTAGGGCTGATTTCAACTAAATCTACTCCAGCTTCTTCAGCTTTTTCGATCGCTTCTCTCAGACTCACAATACCCAAAGCTTCGCCTTCCAGACCAGTTAAGCGAACTTCCAGGGCGCGAATCTCGCCATTAATACGATTCGGACGTGCCGTTTGAACTCGTTTTCCGCCTTTAATACCTTATTCCTCCAGTTGTTTTAGACTGCGGCTGCGAATCTCTTGTTGCAGCTTCTCGATAACTTCATTTACGTCCAGGCTGCCCAAGTCTTTGCCACGACGGGTACGCACGGCAACTTTGCCGGCTTCTACCTCTTTGTCGCCACAGACCAACATGTAAGGGACACGACGTAAAGTGTGCTCGCGGATTTTAAAGCCTATCTTCTCATTTCTCAAGTCTGCTTTTACGCGAATGCCCGCATTTTGTAGTTTACGCGTCAATTCGTTAACGTATTCAGCCTGAGAATCAGTAATATTCATGACCACAACCTGCACCGGCGCCAGCCAGCTCGGGAAGAAGCCCGCAAACTCTTCGGTCAGGATGCCAATAAAGCGCTCCAGCGAACCAAGAATCGCGCGGTGAATCATTACCGGTACCTGTCGTTCGTTATTTTCACCCACATAAGAGGCGCTTAAACGCTGCGGCAGGGAGAAGTCCAGCTGTACAGTACCGCACTGCCATGCACGATCGAGGCAGTCATACAGGGTAAATTCAATTTTCGGACCGTAGAACGCGCCTTCACCCAGTTGATACTCAAACGGGATGTTGTTCTCTTCCAGCGCCACGGCCAGATCCGCTTCAGCACGATCCCATGTCTCATCGCTACCGATGCGTTTTTCCGGGCGAGTCGACAGCTTGACGACGATTTTCTCGAAGCCAAAGGTGCTGTACATATCGTAGACCATGCGAATACAGGCGTTCACTTCATCGCGAACCTGATCTTCAGTACAGAAGATATGGGCGTCGTCCTGAGTAAAGCCACGTACGCGCATCAGGCCATGCAGCGCGCCTGACGGCTCATTACGATGGCAGCTACCGAATTCAGCCATACGCAGCGGCAGATCGCGGTAGGATTTCAGCCCCTGGTTGAAGATCTGCACGTGGCCCGGGCAGTTCATCGGCTTGATGCAGTATTCACGGTTCTCGGAAGAGGTGGTGAACATCGCATCTTTATAGTTGTCCCAGTGGCCGGTTTTTTCCCACAGCACGCGGTCCATCATAAACGGGCCTTTAACTTCCTGATACTGGTACTCTTTCAGCTTAGAACGCACAAAAGTTTCCAGTTCGCGGAAGATAGTCCAGCCGTCGTTATGCCAGAACACCATGCCCGGCGCCTCTTCCTGCATATGATACAGGTCGAGCTGCTTACCGATTTTACGGTGATCGCGCTTAGCGGCTTCTTCCAGACGCTGCAGATAGGCATTTAAGGCTTTTTTATCTGCCCATGCGGTTCCGTAGATGCGCTGCAGCATTTTATTGTTGCTATCGCCGCGCCAGTAGGCGCCAGCGGTCTTCATCAGTTTGAAATGATGACAGAAACGCATATTCGGCACGTGCGGCCCACGGCACATGTCGACATACTCTTCATGATGATACAAACCGGGTTTGTCATCATGCGCAATGTTTTCATCAAGAATGGAGACTTTATAGCTCTCGCCGCGCTTCACGAAGGTTTCACGCGCTTCGTGCCAGCTGACTTTCTTCTTAATGACGTCGTAGTTTTTCTCGGCGAGCTCGTGCATACGTTTTTCGAGCGCGTCGATATCTTCCTGGGTCAGGGTATGGTCCAGATCGACATCATAGTAGAAACCGTTGTCGACAACCGGGCCGATCGCCATCTTGGTATTTGGCCACAGCTGTTTAATCGCGTGCCCCAAAAGGTGCGCACAGGAGTGACGAATAATCTCAAGTCCATCTTCATCTTTCGCGGTGATGATAGAGAGCGTCGCGTCGTTTTCAATTAAGTCGCAGGCGTCAACCAGCTCGCCGTTGACGCGGCCGGCGATGGTGGCTTTCGCCAGACCAGGGCCAATATCCAGAGCGACGTCCATCGGGCTCACAGCGTGATCAAAATGGCGTTGGCTGCCATCAGGAAGCGTAATTACAGGCATTTCATGTCCTTATTTGCAGTGGTGCCCCACACGAAAGAGCACATACAAAACAATATAATCATAATTATCAACACGTTCAGGCCCAGTTCCCGCTTCACTCTGCGAAAATATGTGCACGCTCGTTCACCGACGCGTACCCACCTGCAGCCGCCTGTTGATAACACCGACGGTTAGTTTACACATCATTAGTGCGTGATAAAAGTCACATGAGACTAAATGGTTATTGTTGATGGAAAAAAAAGGTCGCGGCGCAACAAACACAGCGTAATTGCTGCGGAACCGTGCGGCAAAAGAGCGCGGCAGGACGATATGACGCATAAAGAATATTTATGCTTTCACATCAATTATGCATGTTTAACACAAAGTACGGAAAGCAAAACCGGTACGGCATTACCCGGTTTGCTGCTTCACGAAATAATTAAAGGATGATGTTCAAGTACAATGAAATATCAGGACCATTCGCCGGCGACAAGTTTATGAACATCAAAAGCATCATTCATTGACTGCCCGGTAGACTGTGAGCCTGGCGCTATGTTGGAGCCTGCTTCGACATCGGTAGCTTTGGCGATACCAACTTGGGTATGCTCGTTATTACCCGGCTGCGGTGCGGGAGCGGCGGCAAATGCGCCAAAAGACAGCGTGCACAGCATCACGGCCGCGAGTGCGATTTTGCTATTTCTCATGATAGTCATTCTCTTATTTGTTTCAGATAAATAGAACGGCGTCGTTATCGCCGCCTGTGTGCAACAGTATAGATCCAGATCACATTTTTGTCCGACCCAATATTTATCTTTTCGTGTCAAATTAACTGCATATTTGCCAGCAAAATAGCAATTGTGGGGAAATTATGAAGACGATTTCTTTTTATAAAAAACAAAACGAGAGACCAAAAATAATAATGCCACTTATTGCCAAATTTAAAACAATCAGGCCAGAATATCTGGCCTGAAATATTACATTTTATAACCGAGCGATAGCGTGGTACGGCGATCGGTGTGTTCCGGCGCCGATGACGGCGGCTCAGAGTTCCACGTCAGGTTATAGGCGACCTTGAGAGCAAAGTGAGCATTAATGGCAACGTTCAGCGCGCTTTCGGAGTTCAGCGTCGTATCTTCAGCGCCGAATACCGAAACACCTTGCGTAAATTTGGCGTTATCGGTCATCTGCCAGGCGTAAGTGCCGGAAGCATAGCCCAACGGCTGAGTATCAGTATCGCCGTCGGTATACTCGTCGTAGCGTACGCCAGGACCAAATTCAAAACGCAGGCTGTGTACCGGTCCGTTCATAATCTGTCGACCATAACCTGCGGTAAACACATCCCGCTGCTGATAACCATTGTAACGATCCGTCAGCCAGCTGGCCTGGCCAAATATATAGTTCTGGTCAGTCAGGTTGTAACGACTACGTCCCCCCACCGCGTACCTTTCCGAAGAGCGCTGATCGTTTGACGACGTATTGCTGGCATTCCCCCACAGCGACCATGCGGTGGTATTGCCATACCAGGTCAACGTGGAGTCGGCGGTCATTGAGGAACTTTTCGTATTGCCGGACTGCGCCAGATAACCGGCGTTAACAGTACCTTCGAAAGGTTTTTTAGCAGAAGATGGGTCATCCATGACAGTAAAAACGGAATCATCGGCCATTGCGCACGCAGACGCAAAAAGCCCTCCCGCGAGCAACGCCGCTGCGGGTACTGTCTTCAAAAGCTTCATTTAATTTTAAGTCCGTACAACCTATAAGGAGACCTGGAGGGTCCCGGGAGCTTTCGCGAGGATCGCGGATAGCCGGTCCTAAGAAAGGGAGTAAATTATAAAAAAGCACGATTAACTTAGCAATCAATTACTCTTTCATTTTTTGTATAAGACGCTTCTCAAAACAATTTTTATTTCATAAAGATAAAAAGAGGTTGCGTTGTATAAGTGGCGCGTCGCTTCCCCTTCCCTCCTTTAAGTGCCATGCTTAAAACCAGAGCAGCTAAATTCGTATTATGGAGGAAACTGGATGACCAAAATCTATACGCTCACGTTAGCCCCCTCGCTCGATAGCGCAACCCAGACCCCGCAAATTTACCCGGAAGGCAAACTGCGCTGTAGCGCTCCCGTGTTTGAACCTGGCGGCGGCGGAATTAACGTTGCGCGAGCCATCACTTTTCTTGGCGGCAGCGCCACAGCCATCTTTCCCGTCGGCGGGGCGACAGGCGAACACCTGACGGCGCTGCTGACGGATGAACATGTTCCCGTCGATACGGTAGAGACCCATGACTGGACGCGGCAGAATCTTCACGTGCATGTGAACGCCAGCGGCGAGCAATATCGTTTCGTGATGCCGGGCGCAGCGTTAACTAAGGAGGAGCTCCTGCTCCTTGAGGAAAAAGTCCTCGCCATCGCCCCGGGTTCCCTGCTGGTGATTAGCGGAAGTCTCCCGCCCGGCATCAGCGTCGATAATCTGACGCAGCTGGTCAAAAACGCTCAGCAGCATGGATTGCGCTGTATTGTTGATAGTTCCGGTGACGCGCTCGCCGCAGCGCTTGATGTCGGTAATATCGAGCTGGTTAAGCCGAACCAGAAAGAGCTTAGCGCTCTGGTACAGCGGGATCTGAGCCAGCCGGATGATGTGCGTCTTGCGGCGCAGGAGCTCATTCGGTCGGGCAAAGTCCAGCGTGTCGTCGTCTCCCTCGGCGCCCAGGGTGCGCTCGGCGTTGATGCCCAGGGTAGCGTTCAGGTAGTACCGCCGCCGATGAAAAGCCAGAGCACCGTCGGCGCCGGTGACAGTATGGTCGGCGCAATGACCTTAAGGCTGGCGGAAAACGCCTCGCTTGAAGATATGGTTCGCTTTGGCGTTGCGGCGGGTAGTGCGGCAACCATCAATCAGGGCACCCGCCTTTGCTCGCTGGATAATACGCAAAAAATCTACACCTATCTGCGCGGTTGATAACGCTTTCGCTCCCTCTGGGAAGACAGAGGGAGTCGCCAAATCAGCATGATGGTCTATGCTAAAAATGCCATGGATAACAACGGGGTGAAAAATGAGTAGCGAAATTATTGCCTGGGTCGTCACGGTTCGTTTTCACGAAGAGACGTTAACCGAAATTAACGAACTCAGTAATCACCTCACCCGCGCCGGATTTACCCTCGTCTTAAACGATGATGAAGGGAACGTCCACGAGCTCGGCACCAACACCTTCGGCCTGCTTTCTATGCAGAATGCCGAGGAAGTCAACGCCTTAAGCGCAGGTTTAGCCGAAACCGCGCTGGGAAGACCCGTCGACGTCACCGTGGTCACATTCAGCGAGTGGTTAAAAGCTCAATAAGTGCGATTGACGCAACGGAAAACGTCCAGTTGTGCGTCAGTTCGAGTTTTACGCCGGGTTTATGCGCTAACCTTATGAAATGTTGGAAAACATGGGGAGAGACGGCATGTGGCAAGCTATCAGCAATTTGTTACGCGATTTGCATACCGAAGCAGCTGAAATCGAACTGCGAAACGAACTACCCGGTGGAGAGATACACGCTGCCTGGCATTTACGCTATGGCGGGCGAGATTACTTCGTAAAATGCGACGAACGCGAGCTGTTACCCATCTTCACGGCCGAGGCAGACCAGCTTGAACTACTGTCGCGCAGTAAAACGGTGAACGTACCGCAGGTTTTTGCCGTGGGCAGCGATCGAGATTACAGCTTTCTGGTGATGGAATACCTCCCTCCTCGCCCGCTGGATGCGCACAACGCTTTCCTGTTAGGCCAGCAAATTGCCCATTTACATCAGTGGAGCGACCAACCTCAGTTTGGTCTGGATTTTGACAACGACCTCTCCACCACCCCCCAGCCGAACGCCTGGCAGCGTCGCTGGTCAACTTTCTTTGCCGAACAGCGCATCGGCTGGCAGCTGGAACTCGCCGCCGAGAAAGGCCTGCATTTTGGTGATATCGATCATCTTGTTGATATTGTTCAGCAACGGCTGAGCAGTCATCAGCCGCAGCCGTCGCTGCTTCACGGTGACTTATGGTCCGGTAACTGCGCACTCGGGCCAAACGGGCCCTATATTTTCGACCCCGCCTGCTACTGGGGCGATCGTGAATGCGATTTGGCAATGCTCCCGCTGCATCCGGAACAGCCGCCGCAAATCTATGACGGCTATCAGTCCGTATCACCTCTGCCGTCCGGCTTTCTCGAGCGGCAGCCCATCTACCAGCTCTATACGCTGCTGAATCGGGCGATTCTGTTTGGCGGACAGCATCTGGTGACGGCGCAGAAAGCGCTTGATGAGGTGTTCATGGATAAGGCCCCTTAAGGGGCCTTGTTTTTGAGGATTAGCTAATTTGTACGCCTTTCAGACGGAACTGAATGGTCATGGTAATGCCGGTTCCCGGTTTACCCGGTTCATAGCGCCATTTACGTAAAGCGTTTTTCACTTCACGCTCAAACATATTGGCAGGCTGGGCGGAGAGGATCTGCACGTTGTCCACGCGCCCGTCCGGCGTGACGTCAAACTTAACCCGCACGTTTCCTTCAATACGCAGCGCCTGGGCACGAGCCGGATAGCTCGGCTCTCCGCGGCTTAGCGCCCGCGGCCCGGAAGGCGCCGTCACGGTGGGTTTAGCGGTCGCGGCTGAGGTGCTCGGCGCGGTGCGCGCCGGCGCCGTATTTGTATTTTCAAACGGCGAGGCCGGGCGCGTTTCCGCCGGTTTTACATCACGCTTCGGTTGTTCGACCTTTTTTTCCGGCTTCGGTTTAGGCTTTGGCTTCGGTTTTGGCTTTGGTTTATGGATAACAACCGGCGCCTCTTTTGGCGGTTCAGGCATCACTTCCGGTTCCGGTTCTGGCTCCGGTTCAACAACGGGCTCAACGACCGGCTGAGCCGCCTGAGGCGGTTCCAGATCTGCCGGGGCCACCATAGTGATTTCAATGGGCTGTGAGGGTGCCGGCCGTTCAATAACCTGATGTACCGAAGTATAGAGCAACCCCGCGATAACACCGCCGTGGATAACCACAGACAGTAGCGTAGGCCACGGAAAGCGGCGAGGTAAATCAAAGGTCATTGCGCTCATAGTCGTTTCTGTTGAAAAATGATGCCCCGATTTTAAATGCAAATAGCAATCATATTCAACTAGGGTTGTTGGCTTGTATCAAAATTTGCCCTGTTTTCTGACAAAAAGCCCCCGGGACGTGGCATTCTGGGGATCGTGATCATCTTTGCATTGCAGTCAACGACGGTTTCACTTAACGTGATTCGCCAATTTATTGATAAGGAGCCATGCCGTGCTTTACGTTATCTACGCTGAAGATATCGCCGACTCTCTGGAAAAACGGACATCGGTACGTCCCGCCCATCTGGCGCGTTTGCAATTATTACATGATGAAGGTCGTTTACTGACCGCCGGCCCAATGCCTGCCGTAGACAGTAATGAACCCGGCGCGGCGGGCTTCACCGGCTCAACGGTCATTGCGGAATTTGAATCGCTGGAAGCGGCGCAATCATGGGCCAATGACGATCCCTATATCGCCGCAGGGGTTTATCAGAAAGTCTCGGTGAAACCGTATAAAAAGGTTTTTTAGCATATAAAATGCTTAAGCAATAAGAACGCGGTTAAAATTTAATCTATGGCGATCGTTCATTAGAGGACGTTTCTAAGTACGCGAGTACGGAATGGTCGCCATCCTTATGTCTCTCCACTTCCCCGGTTCTGCATTCCGTTCTCTTTAGGACGCGCCCTGATGATAGCCATTTGCCGGCAGTGCATCAGCACCGCCGACTTTCTATGGTTAATTACCTGTTGGACTTCAGCGTTCCCTTAAGACCATGCGGTTCTGAGCGAAGATACTGCGGCGGAACGCTCACCTGAGCGCCCAGGGCTGCCGCGGCATGCCATGGCCAGTGCGGATTGTAGAGCACGGCGCGGGCAATGGCGATGAGGTCGGCGTCGCCATTTTGTAGCGCCTCTTCCGCCTGCTGCGCTTCCGTCACCAGACCCACACCGATCACCGGGATATTCACCTTCTCGCGGATTTCACGCGCGAACGGCAGCTGATAGCCGGGCCCCACCTGAATCGCCTGATGAGGCGACAGCCCGCCGCTGGAAACATGAATATAGTCGCAGCCAAGCGCCTCAAGCTGCTGGCTGAAGATAATCGATTGTGCGTTATCCCAGCCGCCATCCACCCAGTCTGTTGCTGAAAGTCGGACGCCCACCGCGATGTCCTGACTGACGGCCTCACGGATGGCCCGGAATATCTCGAGCGGAAAACGCAAACGGTTCTCCAGCGAGCCGCCGTATTCGTCGGTACGCTGGTTACTGAGCGGTGAAAGGAACTGGTGCAACAGGTAACCATGCGCGGCATGCAGTTCAATCAATTCAATACCCATCCGCTCAGCGCGTCTGGCGCTGTCTACGAATGACTGCTTGATGCGTTTCATGTGGTCCTGAGTAAGTTCAACCGGAGGTCGTTCACCTTCACCATAGGCCAGCGCTGATGGCGCAACCGTGTCCCATCCGCCAGAATCATGCGCCAGCTGGTATCCCCCCAGCCAGGGGGCTGCGGAAGAGGCTTTTCGTCCGGCATGGCCCAGCTGGATACCGATGGGGATTGAAGCGTATTGGCGGATATCGTTCAGCACAGTGCGTAATGCGGCTTCCGTTTCGTCATTCCATAAGCCCAGATCAGCCGGGGTAATGCGTCCGGCGGGCTCTACAGCGCTGGCTTCGATAATCAGTAAGCCCGCACCGGAAAAAGCCAGTTGTCCAAGATGGATACGATGCCATGCCGTGGCCATGCCATTGTCGGCGGAGTACTGGCACATTGGCGCAATGACAATACGGTTCTCAAGTTCCAGCTTACCGATTCGCACCGGACTAAAAAGTTGACTCATAGATACCTCTCAATAATAGAAGCCTTACGGACATTATAAGTAGCATGTGTTGATGCATGGCACTTCCCGTTTTTTGCGTTTATACGCGTTGGGCCAGTCTTATGAGGTATGGCGCGATGCGACTTCCTGCCCGCCGCTGCTGATGCAAACAATAACGCAGGAGCCTGTGAGAAACCGGGTTTCGCCGGCAGAAGAAAGAGAGATGACAGTCTAAGAATGTATGCTAAGAACGAAACGCTGATAAAACAGAGGCACCGCGAGCGGTGCCTTTTGTTTCGACTCTCAACATTCAGAGAAGGTGAACAGCAGAGAGTGACGTTGCCGTTTAACCAGCTCCTTTCTGATGGAGAGGATGCGCATATTACGACGCGACTGGCCTTCCAGCCAGCGTGCTTTACGGCGACTCACCTGCCGAAGCATGCGCCAGCGCCCTACTTCCGTTCTACTACGCTTCATTGCAACTACTCTACAAGTAAAAACAGCCTGCATTATAGACCGATGAATCTGGCTAACCAACGCTTTCGCTGCGTTTTTATTTGCCAGATGGATGATGATGCGTAAACTCATGTCATCAAGTCATTCAAAAGGATTTTTCATCTATGACAACCTTTTACACGGTGGTGAACTGGCTGGTTATACTCGGTTACTGGCTACTTATCGCCGGTGTAACATTACGGATATTAATGAAAAGGCGCGCGGTCCCGTCAGCGATGGCATGGCTGCTTGTCATTTATATTCTTCCCCTGGTGGGCATTATCGCCTATCTCTCTTTTGGCGAACTGCATCTGGGTAAACGCCGCGCCGAACGCGCGCGGGCCATGTGGCCCTCAACGGCCAAGTGGTTAAAGGACCTCAAAGCCTGCAAGCATATCTTTGCCGAGGAGAATAGTCCGGTCGCGGAATCCTTGTTCAAGCTCTGCGAACGTCGGCAGGGCATTGGCGGCGTCAAAGGCAATCAGCTCCAGCTGCTCACCGAATCCGATGACGTCATGCAGGCGCTCATCCGCGATATCCAGCTCGCTCGTCACAATATTGAGATGGTGTTCTATATCTGGCAGCCCGGCGGCATGGCCGATCAGGTCGCCGAGTCATTGATGGCGGCGGCAAGGCGCGGCGTACACTGCCGGCTGATGCTCGACTCCGCCGGGAGCGTGGCGTTTTTCCGTAGCCCCTGGGCCGCCATGATGCGTAATGCCGGCATTGAAGTCGTCGAAGCCCTGAAGGTCAACCTGATGCGCGTCTTTTTGCGCCGTATGGACCTGCGTCAGCATCGTAAAATGGTCATGATCGATAACTATATTGCCTATACCGGCAGTATGAACCTGGTCGACCCGCGTTTCTTTAAGCAGGACTCCGGCGTTGGCCAGTGGATCGATCTGATGGCGCGAATGGAAGGTCCGGTAGCGACAGCGATGGGCATTGTCTACTCCTGCGACTGGGAGATTGAAACCGGCAAACGTATTTTACCGCCGCCGCCGGACGCGAATATTATGCCGTTCGAAGAGGCCAGCGGGCACACAATTCACACTATCGCCTCGGGTCCGGGTTTTCCGGAAGATTTGATCCATCAGGCTCTGCTAACTGCCGCCTACGCGGCCAAAGAGCATTTGATCATGACGACCCCCTACTTTGTGCCCAGCGACGACCTTTTGCATGCCATCTGTACCGCCGCCCAGCGCGGCGTCGATGTCAGCATCATCCTGCCGCGCAAAAACGATTCGCTGCTGGTGGGCTGGGCCAGTCGCGCCTTCTTTACCGAGCTGCTGGCTGCCGGGGTGAAGATTTATCAGTTTGAAGGCGGTCTGCTGCATACTAAGAGCGTGCTGGTTGACGGCGAACTTAGCCTTGTGGGCACCGTTAACCTCGATATGCGCAGCCTGTGGCTCAACTTCGAGATTACGCTGGTGATTGACGATGCCGGATTTGGCAGCGATCTGGCCGCGGTGCAGGACGATTACATCTCCCGCTCGCGCCTGCTGGACGCCAGGCTGTGGTTAAAACGTCCGCTGTGGCAGCGGATCGCCGAGCGACTGTTTTACTTCTTCAGTCCGTTGCTGTAAAACGTGCCAATCAGATGTTTAATGGGTAGCAATCATGGATATGGATTTAAACAATCGCCTGACCGAAGACGAAACGCTTGAACAGGCTTACGACATTTTCCTCGAACTGGCCGTCGACAACCTCGATCCGGCGGATGTCATTCTGTTCAACCTGCAGTTTGAAGAACGCGGCGGCGCCGAGCTCTTCGATCCGGCGCCTGACTGGGAAGAGCACGTCGATTTTGACCTCAACCCTGACTTCTTTGCTGAAGTGGTCATTGGTCTGGCCGATGAAGATGGCGGCGAAATTAACGATATTTTTGCGCGCGTGCTGCTGTGCCGTGATAAAGACCACAAGCTCTGTCATATCCTGTGGCGCGAATAAGCTCTTTCTTAAGCAAATAGCTTATATATAAAAGAAGAAGCCTGCCTGAGTTAACCAGGGCAGGCTTTTTTAGTTATTCAGGCAGTTCGCTGCCGCAAGCGTTGCAGTAGCGAGCGTCTTTTTCATGAACGTTATGCTGACAATGCGGACACTGGCGCTGAGTCCGGCGATTCTGAAATGCGGTGGTCATATGGCTGGTAATTAAGCCGGTGGGGATCGCAATAATCGAGTAGCCAATCAAGATAAGAATGGAGGCCAAAATTCGCCCCAGCGGCGTATGCGGCGTAATATCGCCATACCCTACCGTGGTTATCGTCACTATCGCCCAGTAAACCGACGCGTTCAGCGTAGTGAAACCGTATCGCGGCCCCTCAACCAGATACATCAGGGAGCCAAAGATCACCATTACGATGGCAATAAAAGAATAGAACAGGATCAGCTGGTGGCGAGCGCTGACGATAGCAGCCCAGAAAATATTCAACGACGGCATAAAGCGCAGCAGCTTAAGGATACGCAACGCGCGAATAGCGCGCATGGCCCGCCAGGCAAACACATACTCAATACTGATCTCGGGCCATAGCCACATAACGTAAAGCGGTAAAATGGTGGCCAGGTCAATAATGCCCCAGAAGCTGAAAATATACTTTAGCGGATTCGGCCAGCTGATAATGCGCAGAAAATACTCAAAGGTAAAAACCGCCGTCACGACAAGTTCGAGCCAGACGAAAATATGCCATTCGTCTAAGGTCAGATGATATTGCGTTCCGAGCCCGGACTCGATAAATATCACCAGCACGCTAAGCAGGGCAAATACGCCGCAAAGTCCCTCGAAATGCCGACCGGATCGTCGGTTTTGATCGAAGAGTAAATGATACAGCCGCAGACGAGCGGCATGAATATGAAAAGCCACGTTAACCTCGCTAAAAAAAGGGCTGACTAACGTCAGCCCCTGAGATTATAACGGGTCCACCTTCAGGCAGGAAACCGCATGGCGGAAACTGCCCTCCAGCACCGGTCGCGTCTTAGCGCATTCCGGCCCGGCAATCGGGCATCTGGTGCGGAATACGCATCCCGACGGCGGGTTAATCGGCGATGGCAATTCCCCCTCCAGAAGCTGGATCGTTTTATTCTTTTCCTTATCAGGGTCCGGAACCGGCACCGCCGACATCAGCGCTTTGGTATAGGGATGCAGCGGATTATGATACACCTCATCATAGGTGCCGAGCTCCACGGCATGGCCAAGATACATCACCAGCACGCGATCGGAGATATGCTTCACGACCGCCAGATCGTGGGCGATAAAAATCAGCGACAGTCCCATTTCCCGCTGCAGCTGCTGCAGCAGATTCACTACCTGCGCCTGAATCGACACGTCCAGCGCTGACACCGGCTCATCGCAGATAATGAGCTTCGGTTCAAGAATTAGCGCGCGGGCGATACCGATACGCTGGCACTGGCCGCCGGAGAATTCATGCGGATAGCGGTTAATCAGGTTCGGCAGCAGCCCCACTTTCATCATCATCGCCTTAACGCGATCGCGAACTTCCTGGCGCGGCATTTTGGGATGATAGGTGCGCAGCGGCTCGGCGATGATTTCCCCGATAGTCATGCGCGGGTTTAGCGACGCCAGCG
The DNA here is from genome assembly GCF_040061795.1 of Klebsiella sp. GN_Kp190. Lineage (NCBI taxonomy): Bacteria > Pseudomonadati > Pseudomonadota > Gammaproteobacteria > Enterobacterales > Enterobacteriaceae > Klebsiella > Klebsiella sp. GN_Kp190. The sequence continues at coordinate 16,125 of NZ_JBEAFN010000037.1, read as the reverse complement.
GATCCTGAAAGATCATCTGAATATCGCTGCGTACGTCGCGCCACTCGTCGGCCTTCATCCCCAGCAAATCTCTACCTAACCAGGCGACTTTACCGTCGGTGGCCTTCACCAGACCGATGATGGCGCGCGCGAAGGTCGATTTTCCGCATCCGGACTCCCCGACCACGCCCAGCGTTTCCCCTTCATACAGACGCAGCGTTACGCCATCTACCGCTTTCAGCGTTTTCGACGGCTGCCAGAACCACTGTTTGCCGTCTTTAATATCAAAGTGTACTTTCAGATCGGCGATTTCGAGCAGGACTTTTCTTTGTTCCGTTACGGCGTTCATAGCAAATCCCCCACCGGTTGAAAGCAGGCGCGCAGGCGGCCCGGCGCAAACTCCTCCAGAGGCGGAGCGCTGTTGCAAATCTCCATCGCGTGCGGGCAACGCGGCTGGAATGGACAGCCTTTCGGCAGACGCAGCAGGTTCGGCGGGTTGCCCGGAATCGTTAACAGGGCGTCGCCTTCTGCGTCCAGGCGCGGGACCGCATTGAGCAGGCCAATAGAATAAGGATGAGAGGGATGGTAGAAGACGTCGCGCGCCTGACCATATTCCATCGTGCGTCCGGCGTACATCACCAGCACCTTATCGCAGATCCCGGCGACGACGCCGAGATCGTGGGTAATCATAATGATCGCCGTATTGAACTCGCGCTTGAGCTCATTAAGCAATGTCATTATTTGCGCCTGCACGGTTACGTCCAGCGCCGTTGTCGGCTCATCGGCAATCAGCAGCTTAGGCCGGCACAGCAGCGCCATCGCAATCATGACGCGCTGGCGCATCCCGCCGGAAAACTCGTGCGGATACATTTTCATCCGTTTGCGCGCCTCGGGCATTTTGACCGCATCCAGCATTTTCACCGACTCTTCAAAGGCTTCGGCTTTGCTCAGCGCTTTATGCAGCATCAGGACTTCCATCAGCTGTTCGCCTACCCGCATATACGGATTAAGCGACGTCATCGGGTCCTGAAAAATCATTGAGATCTGCTCGGCGCGCAGCTTATTCAGCTCGCGCTCCGGGAGGTTAAGGATCTGCTTCCCGTTAAAGGTCGCTGACCCCCCAATACGGCCGTTGGCGGCCAGCAGGCCCATCAGCGCAAAAGCGGTTTGCGACTTACCGGAACCGGACTCGCCTACGATGCCTAAGGTTTCCCCGGCCCGTAGATTAAAATTGAGATCGTTGACCGCAGTCACATCACCATCGGGAGTCGCAAAGGTGACGCGGAGATCTTTCACATCCAGAAGCAATCCGGATTGTTGTGCTGCCTGCGGCGCTTTCGCCGTTTCCATCGTACTCATGTCGGCGCTCCTTAGCGGTCTTTCGGGTCGAGGGCATCACGCAGGCCATCGCCGATAAAGTTAAAACAAAACAGCGTTACCACCAGAAAACCGGCAGGAAACAGCAGCAGCCACGGCGACACTTCCATTGAGTTCGCGCCATCGCTGAGCAGCGCGCCCCAGCTACTTAACGGCTCCTGGGTACCCAGGCCGAGGAAGCTTAAGAAGGATTCAAACAGAATCATGCTCGGGACCAGCAGGGAGGCGTACACCACGACCACGCCAAGCACGTTAGGCACGATATGGCGGATAACGATATTGCCGGTTGAAACGCCGCCGACCTGCGCGGCTTCAATAAACTCTTTTCGCTTCAGGCTTAGGGTCTGACCGCGAACGATACGCGCCATATCCAGCCAGGAGACCATCCCAATGGCAACGAAAATCAGCAGGATATTCTGGCCAAAGAAGGTCACCAGCAGGATGACGAAGAACATAAACGGAAAGGAGTTGAGGATTTCCAGCAGGCGCATCATCACTGAATCCACCTTGCCGCCCAGATAGCCGGAAAGCGACCCGTAAAGCGTCCCCAGAATCACCGCCACCAGCGCTGCAGCCACGCCGACCATCAGCGAGATACGTCCGCCGATCGCCACCCGCACCAGCAGGTCGCGACCCGAAGAGTCGGTCCCAAAGTAGTGTCCGGACTCCATATCCGGGGCGCTGGACATCATGCCCCAGTCGGTATCGTAATAGGAAAACTGCGATACCATCGGCGCGATGGTGACAAAGAGCGCAATGATCACCAGCACAATCAGGCTGGCAACCGCAGCACGGTTATGCATAAAGCGGCGGCGGGCGTCCTGCCAGAGGCTGCGCCCCTCGACTTCCAGCTTTTCACTGAAGTTTTCCAGCGCCTCGTTGTTTTTCTTACTTAACATCATGGCGAACCCCAGCGTTAGTAACGGATCTTCGGATCGATAACGGCATACAGCACGTCAACAATCGCATTAAAAAGAATGGTCAATGCGCCAACCAGAATGGTCAGACTAAGTACCAGCGAGTAGTCGCGGTTCAGCGCGCCGTTGACGAACAGTTGACCAATTCCCGGCAGGCCATAAATGGTTTCAATGACCATCGAGCCGGTAATAATGCCGACAAACGCGGGTCCCATATAGGAGAGCACCGGCAGCAGCGCGGGCTTTAACGCGTGACGCAGAATAATGCGGCGCATCGGTAAGCCTTTTGCCCGGGCGGTGCGAATGAAGTTAGAGTGCAGCACTTCGATCATCGAGCCGCGGGTAATACGCGCGATACTGGCGATATAGGCCAGGGACAGAGCCACCATAGGCAAAATCATATATTGCAGCGCCCCGCCGTTCCATCCGCCGCCCGGCAGCCAGTGCAGCGTAATGGCAAATATCATGACCAGTAAGGGCGCGACCACGAAACTCGGTATCACAACCCCGGTCATTGCCACCCCCATTACGGCAAAGTCCCATTTCGTATTTTGCTTCAATGCCGCAATCACCCCGGCACTCACGCCAAGCACCACCGCGAGAAAAAACGCGGCGAAGCCTAATTTGGCGGACACCGGGAAGCTGGACGCCACCAGATCGTTGACCGAGTAATCTTTATATTTAAAGGAAGGACCGAAATCACCGTGCGCCAGCTGCTTCAGATAATTGAAGTACTGGGTCATGATGGGGTCATTTAAATGGTATTTTGCTTCAATATTCGCCATGACTTCTGGCGGCAGCGTGCGTTCACCGGTAAAGGGGCTTCCGGGCGCAAGACGCATCATGAAGAAAGAGATAGTAATAAGAATAAATAGCGTCGGAATCGCTTCCAGACAGCGACGTAAGATAAATTTTAACATTGCCCGTACCTTCTGGCGTGTGCCTTCAATAGTGCGATGAAATAAGACACCGTGAGGCAAGCGGTAACGCCTGCCCCACGTATTGCCATTAGTGCTTCACAATGTACATATTTCTTGTATACGTATTATCCAGCGGATCTTTGCCGGTATAGCCACCGACCCACGGTTTAACCAAACGGGCGTTGACATAATAGAAGACCGGTACGATGACGGAGTCTTTATCCAGCTGCTGCTCAGATTGCGCGTAAAGGTCCGCGCGTTTCGCGTCATCGCTGGTTTTCAGCGTTTCAGCGATAATCTTGTCGAAAGCCGGGCTCTTATAATGCGAGGTATTGTTTGAGCTGTCGCTCAGCATCGTATTAAGGAAGGAGGTCGGTTCGTTGTAGTCCGCACACCAGCCGGCGCGCGCAACATCAAAGGTGCCCTGATGGCGATTATCGAGGAAGGTTTTCCATTCCTGATTTTCCAGCTTCACGTTTACGCCGAGGTTTTTCTTCCAGATAGACGCCACCGCGATAGCCAGTTTTTTGTGCAGATCGGACGTGTTATAGAGCAGATTGAAAGTCAGCGGCTTATCAGCGCTATAGCCAGCTTCGGTCAGCAATTTTTTCGCTTCTTCATTACGTTTTTCCTGCGACCACTTGAACCATTCAGGCTCAATCAGCTTCATGCCATCGGTGTACGGCGGCGTATAGCTGTAGGCTGGCAGGTCGCCCTGATTCTTCACTTTATTGACAATAATGTCGCGATCCAGCGCCATCTTCAGCGCAGTACGCACGCGAACGTCGGTAAATGGCGCTTTCTGGTTATTGATTTCGTAATAATAAGTGCACAGATACGGATCGACGTGAACTTCTTTCGGGATCTCTTTTTTCAGTTTCTGGAACAGTTCGATCGGCATGTTGTTATAGGTCATATCGATTTCGCCGCTGCGGTAGCGGTTGACGTCGGTGACTTCAGAAGAAATCGGCAGGAAGGTGACCTGATTAATCACGGTTTTGGCGTTATCCCAGTAGTTGGTATTACGCTCCAGAACAATGCGTTCGTTAACAACCCAATCTTTTAATTTATACGCACCATTGCTGACGATATTGGCCGGCTGGGTCCATTTGTCACCAAATTTCTCAATAGCGGATTTAGGTACGGGTGAAACGGATGGGTGAACGAGCAGTTTGTAGAAATACGGCACCGGCTCGCTGAGGGTCACTTCAAAGGTATGATCGTCCAGCGCTTTTACGCCCAGATCGGTCGCGGGTTTTTTCCCGGCGATAATGTCATCAACGTTGGCTAAATGGCCATACTGCAGATAGCTTGCATAAGGAGACGCGGTTTTCGGATCCGCCAGACGCTGCCAGCTATAAACGAAATCTTGTGCCGTGACCGGCGTGCCGTCGGACCACTTTGCATCTTTACGCAGATGGAAGGTCCAGACTTTAAAATCTTTGTTGTCCCATTTTTCCGCAACGCCCGCGACCGGATGGCCGTCCAGGTCGCTCACCAGCAGCCCTTCAAACAAATCGCGGTTAATATTGGACTCCGGCACGCCTTCAATTTTGTGCGGATCGAGAGACTGCACTTCGGAGCCATTGTTACGTACCAGCGTTTGTTTGTCCGCCAGCTGTACCCCTGCCGGTACATCTGCCGCAACGGCGGCGTTGATGGTCATTAACGCAGAGAGGACTCCTGCGGCAACCAGGCTTTTTTTCGTGATGATGGTCATGTGTTTGTTACTCCAATCATTATAATTACTGGCTATTTAACCAGCCTGTTTTCTCTTTTCTGGATTCTGAACAGTGCAGGAGTTTATGCTGCTGTCAGAGAGTACTGCTTGCTATCACCGACTTATTTATTACGACCGCTCAAACGGCAGTCTTGACGTCGATTCTTGCCCCCCTGTCCGGGGGCGATGTAGTCCCGATGGGCTATATAATAAAAATTCTCATTTGCGTACATATTCCGCTAAAGATCACGCCGGAAAGTACCAAAACGCTTTATTGTCCGCCAATGCAATTTGCAAATATGTTACCGGATTCTCTTTTGTGGCCTTCTGGCGGCGAATATTTATCACCCCTCGCGCATGCCAAAAATGATTAATATTCTATTTATCAATCAATTAGTATAAATGTCTCGCACTATGTGCCCTGCATCGCCGAATAGATGCTTTTTTGTACGAAAAATTAACAATCGCTTATTATTTAGCACATTCATCTGCTTCATGAGTGAAATTACTAATATCATTTCGATTATCAGACGGCAAGCACCAGAGAATGGTGTGAGGAAAATAACAGTGATTAATGTGGGTAAAAGGCCGCACTCGTGGCAAATGAAATGGATAACTTATTGATAATAAATAACAATATCAAAACATTAGAAAATAGTATTGCAGGTCGATAAATCACTTTTATTGATATGTTTTGCTGATAATGCGCAAACGCGGAACACGTTGTTCCGCGCGGCAACACAGGTTAATTCACAAGGCCAGGAAAGAGCGCCTTTATTCCGGTAACGATGAACTCGATGCCGAGAGCCATCAGCAACAGCCCCATAATACGGGTAATCACGTTAATGCCGGTTTGCCCAAGCAGGCGAACCAGCCAGGGGGCCATACGGAAAATGCCCCAGCAGCACAGCGCGAAAAGCGCAATCGCAACTGAAAATCCCACAAAATGGGCGATGCTATGGTAACGCGTGCCCCAGACAATGGTTGAACTGATGGCCCCGGGTCCCGCCATCAGGGGCAGCGCCAGCGGCACGACGCCGATACTTTCACGAATGGCCGTTTCTGATTTTTCTTGCTTGTTCTGTTTATCCTCGCCGAGCTTGCCGCTGATCATCGACATGGCGATGGTGACCACCAGAATCCCACCCGCAATACGGAAGGAGTCAATGGAAATACCGAAGATCTGGAGGATCGCATCGCCTAAAAACAGCGACGTGAGCAAGATGATGGCGACCGACAGGTTGGCTGTCAGATTGGTTTTATTACGCACCGCCGCCGTCTGGTAGCTGGTCATACTGATAAAAACCGGGATAATGCCAACCGGGTTTACCAGCGCAAATAGCCCAATGAAAAATTTAAAGTAGGCTGAAAAATCAAACAATGATTGAATCACAGGGTGCTCCGCAGCATCATTAAAAATGGCTGTTGACAGTTACCAGCATAAAATATCCGCGAGAAGATACGCTGTTTGAAAGCATAATTCATCCCTGTTGACGCATAAGTGCATAATTTAAGCTCGGATGTTAGTTATTTGTTTCTGCAATGCTATTTAAGTCTTTAATTAGCATACCGTATCATTACACTTGATCGAACAGGTCAAAAAATGAACTGCTGAAAGGTATCAGCTTGGCTGATTATTGATTTAGATCACATAAATTGTACTCAGAAGTGAGTAACCTTGTTTACACCCAGAAGAGGAGGCAAAGCAGCGGTACCTGAAAGAAAAAACAAAAGCTTTTTTAGTCAATCGGTGAAGTCAGAAGCACAAAATTCTTTACGTTAACATTTAAATGCAAGCCGTTAACACACTGTCTATACTGTCGAATCGAGCTACTGATTCACTAAAAAAGTTTAACATTATCAGGAGAGCATTATGGCTGTTACTAATGTCGCTGAACTTAACGCACTCGTCGAGCGCGTAAAAAAAGCCCAGCGTGAATATGCCAGTTTCACTCAAGAACAAGTAGACAAAATCTTCCGCGCCGCCGCTCTGGCCGCTGCAGATGCTCGAATCCCTCTCGCCAAGATGGCCGTTGCCGAATCCGGCATGGGCATCGTCGAAGATAAAGTGATCAAAAACCACTTTGCTTCCGAATACATTTATAACGCCTATAAAGATGAAAAGACCTGCGGCGTCCTGTCTGAAGATGACACCTTCGGTACCATCACCATCGCTGAGCCGATTGGTATTATCTGCGGTATCGTCCCGACCACTAACCCAACTTCAACCGCTATCTTTAAATCTCTGATTAGCCTGAAGACCCGTAACGCCATCATCTTCTCTCCGCATCCGCGTGCTAAAGATGCGACCAACAAAGCGGCTGATATCGTACTGCAGGCAGCTATCGCAGCCGGTGCGCCGAAAGATCTGATTGGTTGGATTGACCAGCCTTCCGTTGAACTGTCAAATGCGCTGATGCACCATCCGGATATCAACCTGATCCTTGCGACCGGCGGTCCGGGCATGGTTAAAGCGGCGTACAGCTCCGGTAAACCTGCCATCGGCGTAGGCGCAGGTAACACGCCTGTTGTTATCGATGAAACGGCTGATATCAAGCGTGCCGTTGCTTCCGTCCTGATGTCTAAAACCTTCGATAACGGCGTTATCTGTGCTTCTGAGCAATCCGTTGTGGTTGTGGATTCCGTATACGATGCCGTTCGCGAACGTTTCTCCAGCCACGGCGGCTATCTGCTGCAGGGCCAGGAGCTGAAGGCTGTTCAGAATATCATCCTGAAAAACGGCGCCCTGAACGCCGCGATCGTAGGTCAACCGGCGTATAAAATCGCTGAACTGGCCGGCTTCACCGTCCCTGTTTCCACCAAAATTCTGATTGGTGAAGTCACCGACGTTGATGAAAGCGAACCATTTGCCCACGAAAAACTGTCTCCGACGCTGGCAATGTACCGTGCGAAGAACTTCGAAGACGCGGTTGATAAAGCTGAAAAACTGGTGGCAATGGGCGGTATCGGTCATACCTCTTGCCTGTATACCGACCAGGACAACCAGCCAGAACGCGTTGCTTACTTCGGTCAGCTGATGAAAACCGCACGTATCCTGATCAACACCCCTGCTTCTCAGGGTGGTATCGGTGACCTGTATAACTTCAAACTCGCACCTTCCCTGACTCTGGGTTGTGGTTCATGGGGTGGTAACTCCATCTCTGAAAACGTTGGTCCTAAGCACCTGATCAACAAGAAAACCGTTGCTAAGCGAGCTGAAAACATGTTGTGGCACAAACTTCCGAAATCTATCTACTTCCGTCGTGGCTCACTGCCAATCGCGCTGGATGAAGTGATTACTGATGGTCACAAACGCGCGCTGATCGTGACCGACCGCTTCCTGTTCAACAACGGCTATGCTGACCAGATCACCTCTGTGCTGAAAGCGGCTGGCGTTGAAACTGAAGTTTTCTTTGAAGTAGAAGCTGACCCGACGCTGACCATCGTCCGTAAAGGCGCTGAGCTGGCGAACTCGTTCAAACCAGACGTGATTATCGCGCTGGGCGGCGGTTCCCCGATGGATGCGGCGAAAATCATGTGGGTTATGTACGAGCACCCGGAAACCCACTTCGAAGAACTGGCGCTGCGCTTTATGGATATCCGTAAACGTATCTACAAGTTCCCGAAAATGGGCGTGAAAGCCAAAATGGTCGCCATCACCACGACTTCCGGTACCGGTTCTGAAGTTACGCCGTTCGCCGTTGTTACCGATGACGCAACCGGTCAGAAATACCCGCTGGCAGACTATGCCCTGACTCCGGATATGGCGATTGTTGATGCCAACCTGGTCATGGAAATGCCGAAGTCACTGTGTGCTTTCGGTGGTCTGGATGCGGTGACTCATGCCCTGGAAGCTTACGTTTCCGTACTGGCTTCCGAGTTCTCTGACGGCCAGGCGCTGCAGGCTCTGAAACTGCTGAAAGAAAACCTGCCAGCGTCCTACCACGAAGGTTCTAAGAACCCGGTAGCGCGTGAGCGTGTGCACAGTGCTGCGACCATCGCCGGTATCGCGTTTGCGAACGCCTTCCTCGGGGTATGTCACTCAATGGCGCACAAGCTGGGCTCTCAGTTCCACATTCCTCACGGTCTGGCGAACGCCCTGCTGATCAGCAACGTTATTCGCTATAACGCGAACGACAACCCGACTAAACAGACAGCATTCAGCCAGTACGACCGCCCGCAGGCACGTCGTCGCTACGCTGAAATCGCGGACCATCTGGGTCTGACTGCACCGGGTGACCGCACCGCAGCGAAAATCGAAAAACTGCTTGGCTGGTTGGACGAAATCAAAGCTGAGCTGGGTATTCCTAAGTCTATCCGCGAAGCTGGCGTGCAGGAAGCTGACTTCCTGGCCCATGTTGACAAGCTGTCTGAAGACGCATTTGACGACCAGTGCACCGGCGCTAACCCGCGCTACCCGCTGATCGCCGAGCTGAAGCAGATTCTGCTGGATACCTTCTACGGACGTAATTACGTTGAAGGCGGCGTGGAAGAGAAAAAAGAAGCCGCGCCGGCTAAAGCTGAGAAGAAAGCGAAAAAATCCGCTTAATTCCACAGCCGTAAAGTCAGTAACGCTGAGCCCCATCTTTTGATGGGGCTTTTTTGTCTCTGTCGTTCAGCAGCCGACAAAACGCCTCAGACAGCCGAAACGTATAATCATGTGCAAAGGCTTAGTAAATGAAAAAAGGCGCTGTAAAAGCGCCTGAGACGATTTAAAGGGTGGGTATTAGCAGCTGCGCTGTTTGTTCTGCACCGCGGTCAGAGAGCCTTCGCTCAGCGCCTCTTTATAATGTTTACGGCATACGGATACATAGCGCTCATTGCCGCCAATCACCACCTGTTCCCCCTCATTGTACGGCCTACCTTCCTGATCGAGGCGCAAAACCATACTCGCCTTACGGCCGCAGAAACAGATAGTTTTTAATTCAACCAGCTTATCGGACCACGCGAGCAAATATTGACTGCCCGTAAATAGTTCGCCGCGAAAATCTGTCCGCAATCCATAGCACAATACGGGAATATCGAGCTGGTCCACCACCTCAGACAGCTCGCGCACCTGTTCCCGCGTTAAGAACTGGCTCTCATCAACTAATACGCAGTGGATGGGTTGACGCTTATGTTCGTCTGCAATGTCGGCAAATAAGGCAGTTTGGGTATTATACAACCGCGCCGGCGATGAGAGACCGATCCTTGAACTCACTTTCCCGGAACCAAAGCGGTCATCAATCTCTGCCGTATAAACCACCGTGCGCATCCCTCGCTCCTGGTAATTGTATGATGACTGCAACAGAGCGGTGGACTTGCCTGCATTCATTGCTGAATAGTAGAAATAAAGTTGTGCCATCGGCCGCGTAACCCCAATCAATGTGTTTTTTAGCAGTAAAATTGTATCATATATTCACGCGCTATCAGCCCTCGCCGTGTGGGTATTGTCGGGAACGCTCACTCGGCGGAGACCTGAAAGATTAAGCCTGTTAATTGAATGGTAATGCCTGCTATTCGTACGACCCAGGCGGCCACGCAGGCGCCACTATTGCCCTTTTGTGCTTATCTGCCATTTTTCGGATAGCTATAACCACCCTGGACAAGTGTTTTATATTAAACATCATCGTCGCTGCTGCGCTAATACCCACAATGATATTTATCCATGCAAAGTATAATTTTTCCCACCGCGCATCGGAAAAAGCATACTATCTCAGGGTTTTAGCTTATCCTCTCCATCATCCTATAAGCGAAAAAGATGTGAACCCGCACATAAAATTTAAGTTAAATGAATTAATTCCCGAGACAAATAACAAGTTATTTTGACTTCCTTACATTCTCCCCTATTGCACATCTGAATTTATCGCTCTATTATTAGTCCAACAAACCACCCCACAATATAAGTTTGAGATTACTACAATGAGCGAAGCACTTAAAATTTTGAACAACATCCGTACTCTTCGTGCGCAGGCAAGAGAATGCACCCTTGAAACGCTCGAAGAAATGCTGGAAAAATTAGAAGTTGTCGTTAACGAACGTCGCGAAGAAGAAAGCGCTGCGGCTGCGGAAATTGAAGAACGCACTCGTAAACTGCAGCAATACCGTGAAATGCTGATCGCTGACGGTATTGATCCTAATGAACTGCTGAGCACCATGGCGGCAGTTAAAGCGGGAACTAAAACCAAGCGCGCTGCACGTCCGGCTAAATACAGCTACGTTGACGAAAATGGCGAAACTAAAACCTGGACTGGTCAGGGTCGTACTCCGGCAGTGATCAAGAAAGCGATGGATGAGCAAGGTAAATCCCTGGACGATTTCCTGCTGTAATAAGCCATCCTGTTCGTTTAAAAATCCCGCTGCGGCGGGATTTTTTTTATCCGTTATTCGGGACCGGTTCCGGGCGGGCATAAAAAAACCGGGAAACGAATCTCGCTCCCGGTTTCGCATTCTGCCGCGAACGATTACTTCGCTACGGCTTTATCCAGCCAGGCTTTAAATTCAGCGCCCAGGGACTTGTGGCGTACGCCATATTCAACAAAAGCCTGCATATAACCCAGCTTATTACCGCAGTCGTGGCTCTTGCCTTTCATATGATAGGCTTCTACCGTTTCTTTTTCGATCAGCATATCGATAGCGTCGGTCAGCTGAATCTCATCGCCGGCTCCCGGAGGGGTTTTCGCCAGCAGTGGCCAAATATCCGCGCTCAGCACGTAACGACCGACAACCGCCAGATTAGAAGGCGCTACGTCCGCTTTCGGTTTCTCGACGACACCAACCATCGGTACGCTCTCACCCGGCTGCAGGGCCAGGCCCTTGCAATCGACAACGCCGTATGCGGTAACGTCAGCAACCGGTTCAACCATGATCTGGCTTGCGCCGGTCTCATCGAAACGAGCGATCATTTCGGCCAGGTTGTCGCGAGACAGATCGGATTCATATTCATCAAGGATAACGTCCGGTAAAATAACCGCGACCGGCTCATCACCCACTACCGGGTGCGCGCAAAGCACAGCGTGGCCCAGACCTTTAGCCAGCCCCTGACGGACTTGCATAATAGTCACGTGCGGCGGACAAATAGATTGGACTTCTTCCAGCAGCTGGCGTTTTACGCGTTTTTCCAGCATCGCTTCCAGTTCAAAACTGGTATCGAAATGGTTTTCAATCGAGTTTTTCGAAGAGTGCGTAACCAGAACAATTTCAGTAATCCCGGCGGCAATACATTCGTTAACAACATATTGAATTAATGGCTTATCTACCAGCGGCAGCATTTCTTTCGGAATAGCCTTAGTAGCGGGCAACATCCTGGTGCCTAATCCCGCAACCGGGATGACAGCTTTTCTTACTTTTGAATTAAGCGCAGCCATTGAAATCTCCTGGACTGTTCGTTTTTTAAACTTCTCGTTAATAATATGGTATCGAGTATATCAGCCTGCTCAGTCAAAGCTGTTCCGAAAAGGATTAGATATCTTCGAATTAGGAATTTTACGCATTAAACCCGGCGATAGTACCACCACAAAAGATCGCGTGGTAATCCCACGAGCCTAAAAATAAGCACAATTGTTCACTCCGTGGTCAACATCAGGCGTAAACGTCCGCCAGCCCCCCAAATTTGGCACTGCCATGATGCGCAGCGTTGACTAATTTGGTTGAGGTATGCATTACCTAAAGTGCCTAACGGAACGCCATTACTAATCTGAATTTGATGTTCTCCCGTATTCAAGGTGCCATTCAAACCCGCGGAGACTAAAATTAAATTCTTCAAGCCGCTGTGGTAATACCCTACCAATAATGGGAATTGCCCGGGTAAGTTTGCCTGCCGCAGCAATTGGTTAACCTGTTTTAGCAGACTGCCCATCTCCGGCAAACGCTGCCCCTGATGAGCGAGCTGCTCCTGCAGTAGCCCATTAAACAGCGCGCGCAGCAATAGGGCCGCCAGAACGCCATTATCACCTGCTCGTGTGACATCCAGACAATAAAACGCCAGATCGTTTTCTGATAGCGGCGCAATATCGAGCACGAGCCCTGGCTTATCGACAGAGACAAGCTGGCGATAGTGAATACGGCAACGCGACATCTCCTGCTGCACCGGCGGCTGGAGCTCCTGAAGCAGCCTCGACGCCGCGCTAGGATCGCTTACCAGCGCATCCCAGTCCTCAAACAGGCGCTCTTCTTCTTCGACACGCGAATTAAACATATTGGGATAGAGGCAGGCATACACGGTTTCTCGCAGGCGATCGAAATCCTTAACCGGTTTGAGCAGGATATCCTGAACGCCCAGGCGCAACGCTTTGGCGATGTCCGCCATGTTTTCCGTCGCTGAAATCATCAGAATCGGCAACTGCTCGCCCTGGTTACGCACATGTTCTACCAGCTGCAGGCCGTTCATTCGCGGCATGGAGATATCGCAAATCATCAAATCAGGTTTTGACTCCGCCATTTTTTGCAGTGCATCTATACCATCTTCCGCCTGTACGATGGTCGCACCAAGTGAAGCTAACCAGGTGTGCATAAGAGAGCGGAAAACGGGTTCGTCTTCAACTATCAGAATCTGTTTTCCCGCCAATGGCTGCGTCATGATCTCTCCCCTGACTGACGATAATTTAATAGTGGCATGATATTCACGCTACCGCCTGTCAGAATTTACTTAAGTATGCATCAAATGCGCTCCACGGGGGTACGCACTAAAGGTAATAGTTCATCCATTTTCTTTTCCACTGCCAGATGTCCGGCGGCGATAGCTTCGCCGGCCCGGTGGAAATCAAGCGTGGAGATTTGCGGGCAAAAGGGCTGAATCAGGATATCAGGCGGGTCGCCCGCCATACGATTTCGCTTGAGGCGATTCTCCAGAACCTGAATTGACGTCGACATGATTTCCATCGCCGTTGGCGCCCTCGTCGCCCGACGTGACGTCATACGCGCCAGGCGCGTGCGCAGCCGTGAATGCCACGAAAAATCTTCCTCGCTCTCCGGACGAGGCACCTCCATTGACAGCAAATCCTGCTGCATCAGATGCGCATCGTGCTGCAAATCAACGGCAATGACGATATCCGCGCCCATGGCGCGAGCCAGAGACACCGGCACGGGGTTAACCACCGCGCCATCCACCAGCCAGTAGCCATTATGCATCACCGGCGCCATCAAACCCGGCATACTGCAGGACGCACGGATCGCCAGATGCAGATCCCCTTCCGTAAACCACAGTTCACGACCGGTGCTTAAATTCGTTGTGACCGCCGCGAACGGACGTTCGCAGCGCTCGATCTCGCTGACGGGCATGAGTTTGCGGTATTGACTAAACACGCGCTCCCCCCGCAGCAGGCCACCCCGTTGCCAGGAGAGATCCATTAACTTCAGTACGTCCCAGTTACTAAAGGAGCATACCCATTTCTCCAGGGCCGGAAGCCGATTGCAGGCGTACGCCGCTCCGACCAGCGAGCCAATGGAGCACCCTGCGATAACATCGACGTCGATACCCGTCCGCCGTAAGGCATTAATCACGCCGATATGCGACCACCCGCGAGCGGCGCCAGCCCCTAACGCCAGGCCAATTTTAAGCTTTCTCATGAGTACCGAAACATATCCTTCCCCTCCGGGCATGGCATCATCGCCATACCTCAGTTAACATAATGCGCTTTGGCGGCGTAGCGCCGTCTTTCTTTTTCCTGTGGAGGCCGTTTTGTCGCCATTATGCCCCTGTGGCAGCGCTCTGGAGTATAGCTCATGTTGTCAGCCTTATCTGGCTGGCGCGCAGCTGGCGCCAGATCCGTCACAGCTGATGCGCTCCCGCTATAGCGCGTTTGTTATGAAAGACGCCGACTATCTGATTAAAACCTGGCACCCCTCCTGTCAAGCGCAGCAGTTTCGCGCAGACCTGGAAAACGGTTTTACCCGCACACAGTGGCAGGGTCTCACCGTCTTTGCCGCCGAGACGGGCAAGAACCCGGATGAAGGCTTTGTCAGCTTTATCGCTCGTTACGCTGACGATAACCGCTCCGGAGCCATTATTGAACGATCCCGATTCTTAAAAGAAAACGGACAGTGGTATTATATTGACGGCACGCGACCGCTAATCGGTCGTAACGATCCCTGCCCTTGCGGTTCAGGTAAAAAATTTAAAAAATGCTGCGGTCAGTAAGCCAGCAGCAGAAATAGCAAACACTACAGGATTTTCCCCGCGATGCATTCACAACAACGTAAAGTACTGCGCACTATTTGCCCTGATCAGAAAGGCCTCATCGCGCGTATCACTAATATCTGCTACAAGCACGAACTGAATATCGTGCAGAACAATGAGTTTGTTGACCACCGAACCGGCCGCTTCTTTATGCGCACCGAGCTCGAGGGTATTTTCAATGATTCAATCCTGCTGGCAGACCTCGACAGCGCGCTGCCGGAAGGTTCAATTCGTGAACTCAATCCAGCAGGGCGCCGCAGGGTCGTCATTCTGGTCACCAAAGAGGCGCACTGCCTCGGCGATCTGCTGATGAAAGCTAACTACGGCGGCCTGGACGTAGAAATCGCCGCCGTCATCGGCAATCACGAAACGCTGCGCTCGCTGGTTGAACGGTTTGATATCCCCTTCCAGCTGGTGAGCCATGAGGGTTTAACTCGCGAAGAGCATGATAAACAGATGGGCGACGCGATCGCCGCCCTTGAGCCGGATTACGTTGTGCTGGCGAAATACATGCGGGTGTTGACCCCAGAGTTTGTCTCTCGTTTCCCGAATAAAATTATTAATATTCATCACTCATTCCTGCCGGCTTTTATCGGCGCGCGTCCGTATCACCAGGCCTATGACCGCGGGGTGAAGATTATTGGCGCCACCGCACACTACGTGAACGATAATCTGGATGAAGGCCCAATCATTATGCAGGACGTCATTCACGTCGATCATACCTACACCGCGGAAGATATGATGCGCGCTGGCCGCGACGTCGAAAAAAACGTTCTGAGCCGCGCGCTGTATCAGGTTCTTGCTCAGCGGGTATTTGTTTACGGTAACCGGACGATTATTCTTTAATCTCAGGGAAATGAATTGATTAGCTTTGCACCTTTACGGATAAAAAGCAGGCAAACAGCTTCATTTCCCTAAAGGAATGCTTTACAGGGGCGTCTCATTTGATATGATGCGCCCCGCTTCCAGCAGGAAGCAGGCCAGTAAATAGCATTACCCCGTGGTGGGGTTCCCGAGCGGCCAAAGGGAGCAGACTGTAAATCTGCCGTCATCGAC
>NZ_JBEAFN010000036.1:0-73892 GCF_040061795.1 Klebsiella sp. GN_Kp190 | reverse complement strand
GCCCGGGCAGGCGCTTTGCGCCGCCCCCGGGGGAAGCGTGCAGGATGTTGCAGAACTTTCCCGGAGGCGATGCTGCGCATCTGTCCGGGCTACGCGTCCCCGGCGGTCTGCAGTCCCGTAGCCCGGGCAGGCGCTTTGCGCCGCCCCCGGGGGAAGCGTGCAGGATGTTGCAGAATTTTCCCGGAGGCGATGCTGCGCATCTGTCCGGGCTACGCATCCCCGGCGGGAAAACCCATCAACCCTACGCCGAATTAATATGTTCCTTGCAGTAACGACGCTTCCACGCCGCGGGCGTCAGGCTGGTATGCTTACGGAAAATCTTGCGAAAATAGCCGACATCGTTAAATCCGCATTTCATCGCCACCTCGGTGAGCGACAGGGAATCGCTGATAAGCAGCTTTTCCGCCGCCCTCACCCGCTGACGGTGCAGCGCTTCGGTTAAGGTCAGCCGGAAAACATGGCGATAAATCCGCCCCAGATAATCGGCGTTGCAGTGCAGCTCCTGCGCCAGCGTGGATGCGGAAAGGGGCAAATGAAACCGGGTACGAATGATTTGCTGCGCTCTCCACGCCAGCGCGTTGCCGGGGCTGTCGGCGGGCTGTTCGCCCGCTGCCGCCGAAACTTGCTGCAGAATCAGCAGCAGGATCAGCTCCAGCGCCACGCTACGATGAATATTTTCCTGCTCGCGTAAGAATTGGCGGAACAACGAAATAATATACTGCGGCTCGCTGACGCGCGTGTGCTGCGGAATCGACAGCAGCGCCTCAGGCAGCGAAACGTTTTCACCTGAGGTCACTTCAAAATGCAGCCAGTAGAATTTTAAATCTGCCGGAAATTGCCCGATTCCGACGTGTAAACGCTGCGGCCAGAGCAATAAACTTTCCCCGGCGTTGACGCTAAAAATCTCGTTGTTTTCGCGGATCGTTAATGTTCCTTTTTCCACAAAGATTATTTCCCAGGAGTGAAGCTGACGAGCCGGATGGCTGCCGATGCCTCGGGAAATAAACAATCCACCATTTTGCACCTTAATCGGAAGTGACATGGACAATTCAAGCATAGACATTCAATATTCCGCTTTTAATAGCACCAATAACCCCTGTTATCTTTGATTATTCACGATAAAATAGCCGCCCGCTGGATCGAAATCACATTTTTACCATCAGGTCGGAATCGTCCTCTTTTTATACTTTTTCCTTCCCTTGTTGCCCCCAACATTTAGTGCAGAATAAATAACGTAATTTGCAAATAACACAATTAAAGCCCGCACTTCAGCGGGATATTATTCGCACATCATCTCCGGGAGTTATTTATGACTTCGGCTCCGATTACCACAACTGATTTGGCACAGCGTGCCCAGGACGACAAATTATCCCTTCGGGAAAAAATAGGCTACGGATTGGGCGACGCGGGCGGGACGGTGATTACCTGCCTGATCATGAACTTTTTAACTTTTTTCTATACCGATGTCTTCGGCCTGACGCCCGCGCTGGTCGGGACCCTGTTTCTGGCCCTGCGCGTTTTCGACGCCGTTTCCGACCCGATTATGGGCGTGCTGGCCGACCGTACCCAGAGCCGCTGGGGACGCTTTCGTCCCTGGCAGCTGTGGATTGCCGTGCCGATCGGCGTTATCGGCGTCCTGACGTTTACCGTGCCCGACGCCAGCATGGGGGTAAAAATCGCCTGGGCGTTCGGCACCTATCTGCTGCTGTCGGTGAGCTACACCGCGATAAACGTCCCCTACTGCGCGCTGATCAACACGATGACCACGCGTCATAGCGAGGTTATCTCGTGCCAGGCATGGCGCTTTGTCCTGTGCGGCGTGGCGGGATTCTTAGTCTCCGTTGGGCTGCCGTGGATGGTAAAAGCGCTCGGCCAGGGCGATACCGCACAGGGGTATCAGTACGGCGTCGGCGTACTCTGCGCCATCGCGGTGGCGATGTTCCTGTGCTGCTTCTTCTGGGTTCGCGAACGCGTCTCGCTGGATGTCATGGGGAAATTTACCCTGCGCGAGCACATCGCCGGGCTGCGTAAAAACGACCAGCTGCTGCTGATGCTGGTGATGTCATTTCTGCTCATCAACGTCTTCAATATCCGCGGCGGCGGCTACATGTACTTCATCACCTACGTGCTGGGCGGCTCCACCGGCTACACCTCGCTATTCTTCACCATGGTAACCTTCGCCTCGATTGCGGGTTCCGTCATCATCAACCTGCTCTCGCGCCGCTTTGATACCGTCAAACTTTACTACTACACCAACCTGGTGCTGGCCGCGCTGGCCGTGGCGATGTGGTTTTTGCCAACCGGGCAGGCGTACCAGACCCTGTGGCTGGTCGTCATCCTCGGCAACGGCATTATTCTCGGCTTTACCCTGCCGCTGCACTTTTCGCTGATGGCCTTCTCCGACGACTACGGCGAATGGAAAACCGGCGTGCGTTCTTCCGGGATGAACTTCGCCTTTAACCTGTTCTTTATCAAGCTGGCGTGGGCCTCCAGCGCCGGCATTATCAGCCTCGTGTTTATCTACGTGGCCTATCAGCCGGGCGTGGAAAACCAAACGGCATCATCACTGGCGGGTATCGCCTCCATGGAGACCCTGCTGCCTGCCCTGTTCCATCTGCTGCTGGCCTTCTCCATTCGCGCCTGCAAGCTCAACAATCCGATGATGGCGCGCATCGCCAGCGATCTGCGTACGCGTCATGTTCAGCCTTAAGGAGTCCGCCATGTCTGTTATGGAAGTCGATCTGCACAAACTGAAAATCAACGACCCGTTCCTCGGCCAGTACCAGCAGCTGGTGCGCGATGTGGTGATCCCTTATCAGTGGGATGCGCTTAACGACCGTATCGAGGAGGCGGACCCGAGCCATGCGATAGAGAACTTCCGCATCGCCGCCGGGCGACAGGAGGGCGAATTCTACGGCATGGTCTTTCAGGACAGCGACGTGGCGAAATGGCTGGAGGCGGTGGCCTGGTCGCTGTGTCAGAAGCCGGACCCCGGGCTGGAAAAAACCGCCGATGAGGTGATTGAACTGGTCGCGGCCGCCCAGTGTGAAGATGGCTATCTGAATACATATTTCACGGTCAAAGCGCCAGAGGAGCGCTGGACCAACCTCGCCGAATGCCACGAACTGTACTGCGCCGGGCACATGATTGAAGCGGGTGTCGCCTTCTTCCAGGCCACCGGCAAACGTCGTCTGCTGGATGTCGTCTGCCGCCTCGCCGACCACATCGATAGCGTGTTTGGCCCCGGAGATAACCAGCTGCACGGCTACCCTGGCCATCCGGAAATCGAGCTGGCGTTAATGCGCCTGTATGACGTCACTCAGGAGCCGCGCTATATCGCGCTGGTGAACTACTTCGTTGAGGCGCGCGGAACGCAGCCGCATTTTTACGATATCGAATATGAGAAGCGCGGCAAAACCTCTTACTGGAACACCTACGGTCCGGCGTGGATGGTGATGGATAAACCCTACAGCCAGGCGCATCAGCCGATTTCCGAACAGCCGGTCGCCATCGGCCACGCGGTGCGTTTCGTCTATCTGATGACCGGCGTTGCCCACCTCGCCCGTTTAAGTCAGGACGAGGGCAAGCGCCGGGATTGCCTGCGCCTGTGGAAAAATATGGCCCGGCGTCAGCTGTATATCACCGGCGGCATCGGTTCGCAGAGCAGCGGGGAGGCCTTCAGCAGCGACTATGACCTGCCAAACGACACGGTCTATGCCGAAAGCTGTGCTTCCATTGGCCTGATGATGTTTGCCCGCCGGATGCTGGAGATGGAAGCCGACAGCCAATATGCCGACGTGATGGAGCGCGCGCTGTATAACACCGTGCTGGGTGGAATGGCGCTCGACGGCAAGCACTTCTTCTACGTCAATCCGCTGGAAGTGCATCCAAAATCCTTAAAATTCAACCATATTTACGATCACGTTAAGCCCGTCCGTCAGCGCTGGTTCGGCTGCGCCTGCTGTCCGCCGAATATCGCACGGGTGCTGACCTCGCTGGGGCACTATATCTACACGCCGCACGGCGACGTCCTGTACATCAACCTGTATGTCGGCAACAGCGTGGAGATCCCGGTGGGCAATGAGGCGCTACGCCTGCGCATCAGCGGCAACTATCCGTGGCAGGAACAGGTGAAGATAGTCATCGATTCATCTTCACCGGTTAATCATACCCTGGCGCTGCGTCTGCCGGACTGGTGCGATAAGCCGCAGGTCACGCTCAACGGCGCGCCGGTTACGCAGGACGTGCGCAAAGGGTATCTGCACATCAGCCATCTCTGGCAGGAGGGCGACACGCTACAGTTAACCCTGCCGATGCCGGTGCGCCGCATTTACGGTAACCCGCTGGTGCGCCACCAGGCAGGCCAGGTCGCCGTCCAGCGCGGTCCGCTGGTTTACTGCCTGGAGCAGGCGGATAACGGCGAGCAATTGCATAACCTGCAGCTGCCGCGCGACGCCCGGTTTAGCGCTGTCGAAGGCAAAGGGATTTTTGCCCGCAAGATACTTCTCCAGGCGCCGGGCTATAAGCAAACGGCGGAAGATGCCGAAAACCAGGCCCTATGGCACTATGACCGCGCGCCGTCCTCCCGTCAGCCGCAAGTATTAACCTTTATTCCGTGGTTTAGCTGGGCCAACCGCGGCGAAGGCGAGATGCGCATCTGGGTGAACGAAGCGGAAGCGTAAATGTGAGTGTGAGCATTCCCCGGTGGCGCTGCGGTATGAACCGGAAACATGGGTAACACTTTAGACCGGATACATGGGTAACGGTTATCGTAGCCCGGGTAAGGCGTTCACGCCGCGACCCGGGACTACCTGCTTATGCTAAAGGAACAATGCCTTATCGCGCAGAATATGATCGTTGCCGCGACGGCGGGTAAAACCGATGCGGTCGAAATATTCGAGGATCTGAATCGCCAGCTTGCGCCCGACGTTCAGCGTATCGCGGAAATCCGCCGCGCAGGTTGAGCCCCTTTCCAGATCCAGATCGCGGATCATTTTGGCAAACGCCACAATCCGATCGTTGCGATAGTAGCGATCTTTCACGATCGCGGTAATCATCCCCTGCTGCGCCGCCTGGCGTAATACCGCCCGCATTAACGACTCTTCTACGTTGGCTTCCCGCGCCAGATCGCGTACCCACCATGGCTCATCGGCAAACAGCCCGGCAACCCGCTGCCAGATGGCCTGCTGCTCGTCGGTAAAGCCCGCTTTATGCTCCGGCAGATGCAGCCAGCCGTGGTGGCTGTGAACAATGCCGCTTTCGCGCATCTGTTCAATCAACAGCAGCACCAGCGCTTCATCTTCCATCGGCAGCGCAATACGCCGCAGGCGTTCGCGGCCCGGTCCTGGCTCATCGCGATGCTGATCGTGATAGCGCGCCAGGGCATCGAGCAGCTTCCGCTGCCAGCGCGCGGCGAGCGGGGCGCTCAGCAGGCTATTTCCCGCCTGCAGATAGTCAGGGCGGTGAATCAGCGCGTTGAGGCCATCGCGGCTGAGCTGACGCGCCCAGGCGAAATCATCGAGGCGCACCGCATCGCGCTGAAGGTGAATATCCAGCGCCTGGACGTCATCGCCCTGCGCGGCGGCCAGCGCGTGCAGCCACTGTAAATACTCCGGCTTACGCTTGCCCCGGCGCGGCGGATTGAGGGTCACCACTCGCGCACCGGCCAGCGTCAGGCGCGCGGAAATATCGCGCAGTACCAGACGGTCGTTATCCGCCAGCCGCAGCGGCGTATCGAGAACCAGCTCCGCCAGCGCGCCTTCGAGCAGCGACACGCGGCCGGTAATATGGCTGGCGGCGTGGTGGATATGCAGCGGCTGCCACTGGCTAAGCGGCGTATGGCACTGCAGTTCAACGATGACCCGCTCAGAGGCTTCCGGCGGCGGTACCGCCAGCAGCCAGTCGCCGCGGTTGAGCTCCTCTTTTTGCGCATCGCCGGCAATATTCAGGGCAATGCGCTGGCCGGCCCAGGCCTGCTCAACCGGCTGATTCTGCGCGTGCAGACCGCGCACGCGCATCGGTTTATCCACGCCGGTCAGCCACAGCGTATCGCCAACGTTGACCTCGCCGGATAACGCGGTCCCGGTAACCACCAGCCCCGCGCCTTTGACGGTAAATGCCCGGTCGATGGCCAGGCGAAAGCGCTGATGCTGCGGGCGCGGGCGCGCGGAGAGCTGCAGGAGATGTTCGCGCAGCTCTGCGATGCCCCGTCCTTCCGTCGCCGCGACGGCAAACAGGGTCGCGCCGGTAAAGCCGAACTCCGCCAGCACCGCGTCGATTTCCGCCTCCACCTCCTCAATCCGCGCCGCTTCTACGCGGTCCGCTTTGGTCAGCGCCACGGTTAGCGTTGGCTGCCCGGTAAGCTGGAGGATCGCCAGATGTTCGCGGGTTTGCGCCATCACGCCATCATCGCAGGCCACCACCAGCAGCGCGTGATCGATACCGCCGACGCCGGCCAGCATATTGGACAAAAACTTTTCGTGGCCGGGAACGTCGATAAAACCCAGCACCCGCCCGTCGGGCTGCGGCCAGTAGGCGTAGCCGAGGTCGATAGTCATCCCGCGCGCTTTCTCTTCCGGCAGGCGATCGGCGTTGATACCGGTAATCGCCTGCAGCAGCGTGGTTTTGCCGTGGTCAACGTGTCCGGCGGTGGCAATAATCATCTCAATAACATCTCCATAAACCGGGATTCATCCTCAAGACAGCGCAGGTCCAGCCACATGCGGCCATCGTAGATCCTGCCAATAACCGGCACGGGCAACTGACGCCAGCGTGCCGCCAGAGCTTCCAGCCGACTGCCGCGCCCATCGCGCGGAGTCAACGTCAACGCCGCGCTGGGCAAGCGGTCCACCGGCAGCGAGCCGCTGCCGATCTGCGACAGGCATGGCTCGACCCGCAGGTCAAAATCAGCATAATGTGCAGCCAGCGCGGCCCGCATGCGCTCGCCCTGCAGGCGGATTTCGTCCGCCTGGCGAGTCAGCAGACGCAGGGTCGGCAGTTCAGCGACCAGCTTTTCCGGATGCAGATAGAGGCGCAGCGTGGCCTCCAGCGCCGCGAGGGTCATTTTATCCGCCCGCAGGGCGCGCTTAAGCGGATGGCTCTGCAAACGCGCGATCAGCGCTTTTTTACCGACGATAATTCCCGCCTGCGGGCCGCCCAGCAGTTTATCGCCGGAGAAGCTCACCAGGCTGACGCCTGCGGCAATCATCTCCTGCGGCATCGGCTCTTTCGGCAGGCCGTACTGGCTTAAATCCACCAGCGAGCCGCTGCCGAGATCGGCCACCACCGGGATATTGAGTTCGCGGCCAATCTCCGCCAGCGCCGCTTCATCGACCGCTTTAGTAAAGCCCTCAATACTGTAGTTGCTGGTGTGCACCTTCATCAGCAGGCCGGTATTGTCATTCACCGCCTGACGATAATCTTTCGCGTGGGTGCGGTTGGTGGTCCCGACTTCATGCAGAACGCAGCCCGCCTGGCGCATCACGTCGGGAATACGAAACGCGCCGCCGATCTCCACCAGCTCGCCGCGCGACACCACCACCTCACTGCCGCCGGCGGTTGCCGCCAGCATCAGCAGCACCGCCGCCGCGTTATTGTTGACGATACAGGCGTCTTCCGCGCCGGTGATCTGGCAAAGCAAGTCGGCCAGCGCGCGATCGCGGTGGCCGCGTCCGGCATCGTCAAGATCGTATTCCAGCGTCACCGGCGCGCGCATCGCCTGGGTCACCGCCTCTATCGCCGCTTCCGCCTGAATCGCCCGCCCAAGGTTGGTGTGCAGCACGGTACCGGTCAGATTGAACACCGGGCGCAGCGCGCTCTGCTGTCGCTGCGTCAAACGACGCGAGGTCTCCATTAGCCACGCTTCGCACCAGTCCGGCAGCGCCTGGTTCAGGCGGATGTATTCCCGCGCCTCGTCCAGCATCTGACGCAGCTGCGCCACCGTCTGGGCGTGACCGTATTGCATCAACAGAGGTGAAAATGCGGGGTCGCGGAGTAAACGGTCGATGGCCGGAAGCCGGGTATAAAGCGCACGAATTTCGCTAGTCATGAATGAACCTATTTTCCCCCCTCCCGACGGGAGAGGGAGTCAACAAATGAGCAGCAATTGTAATGCCTCCGCGCAAAAACTGTTACCTGTCTGGGTCAACTCACCGGCGGTTCAGTGCGCGCAAAGCTGGCGCGCTGAAAGAGGGAATCCACCAAGCGAACCAGCTTCGGTCGGGTGGCGCACCAGCCCGGCGCGACGCGGCGGAAATTGAGATAAGCAATGGCGCAGGCTGCGGAAATGGTTGCCAGATTGACCTCATCAGGACGTAATGTCCCGTCACTGGCATACCCTTCCAGCGCATCAAGCCCGCGCGCAATTTTTTCACGCTGGCGCAGCAGTTCGCTTTCCGACTGCTGGGCCGCCGGGCGCGTTTTCTCCCGTACCAGCGTTTGCGCAGCCTCCATCACGCCATCAGCCAGCGCTTCAATTTGACGCAATTTCAGCGCAGCCTTCGGCGCCGCAGGCAGCATATCCGGCGCGATGCCGAGCAGCTCCAGATATTGCGCAATAATGGGCGAGTCGTACCAGCATTCACCGTCGTCGGTGAGCAGCGCGGGGACTTTTCCCAGCGGATTGTACTGCTCCACGCCGTTGGTCTCGTGGTAAGGGAATTCGTTGACGAACTCGAAGGGAATCGCTTTTTCCAGCAGTATGACGGAAATTTTGCGCACAAAGGGACTGGTGTAGCTGCCGATCAGTTTCATTGCCTGCTCCTTTCGCCAACAAAGTAGTAAGTATGGCGCAGGCGCAGGCAAATAGCAGAGAGAGAAATCACCTCATGCCGGACCGACCCCGCTAATGGTCCAGATAGAGATAGTGCATCCAGCTGGTCATCCGCAGCAGCACCTTGCGCATCACCGAAACGTGGGTGAAATGATCGGAGTAGACCGCCACCTGGGCGTAAATGCCGTCAGGCAGGGCGTCTACGGCGGCATCGGGCTCCAGCTCAATGGTCGCCAGCACGCCGTCGGTGCCCGGCGTCACCGTCAGCGCCTGCAGCGTGCCCTGCGCCTGGTATGTTCCCCCCGGCACGACTGGCAGGATGCTCACCAGCTTGCCGCGAAAGACCTGTCCCGGCAGCGCGTTGAACACCGCTTCAGCATCGTCGCCCTTCTCCAGCCTGAGCAGCGAATTTTGCCGGAACTGCGCCACAATCAGCCGTTTTTGCTGGGGGATAAAGACCATCACCGGACGCAGCGGCAGCGAGGCGGCATAGGTCCCAGGACGAATTAACACCTGGGTGATATACCCGTCGCTGGGCGCGCGTACGGTCGTCTGCTCGAGGTTATATTTCGCCTCCGCCAGCTGCGCGCGCAGGCTTACCACCTGCGACTGTTCGCCGTTTATCATGCTGTCGAGCTGGCTCTGAATTTGCGCCTGCTCCGCCACCGATCCTTTCACCATCGCATCCTGGGCGAGGTAGTTTTGCCGGGCATTATCGATATCGCTTTCCGAAAACGGATTGACCCGCGCCTGGCTTCCTTTCAGGTAGCGCTGATAATCCTTATACAGACGGTCGCGCTCCGCCGAAACGCGCGTGGTGTTGGCCTGAGCCTCAGAAAGCTGGGCTTTAAGGGTATTGATACTGTGCAGCGCGGTAACAAGGTCGGCCTGTAGCCGGTCCACCCGCGCCTGATAACGCACCGGATCGATGGTAAACAGCACCTCGCCCTTTTTAACCCGTTGATTTGCTTTATCCGTGACGCTGCTGACCACCCCGGTAACCTGCGGCGTAATAGGAATAGAAATAACCGCTTTTTGCGCGGTAAAGGTATACGGATGGTTGTAGTTCATTAATAAGATAAGCGCGCTAACAATAAATACGCCGCCCAGCGCCGCGGTGGGAACCGTCCATTTATTTACCGGGATCTTAAATATTTTAAATATCGACCAGGCAATCGCCACATAGGTCAAAATAATCAGCAGATCCATGAGTTATTTCTCCACCGAAGGAGGTTGAGCTGACGGTCTGAGACCGGTTATTTGCTGCTCGAGCGCGATAACCCGCTGGCGCAGTTCGCTGATGTCGTCCCCCTCTTCCGCCACCTCAGACGGCGTCTCGTCCCGCCGATGCTGCATGCCCCAGCCGCGTTCTGGCCGGTAAAGCGTGGCCCAAATCCATAAAAACGGCCAAATGACGTGCAGCGTAAAAAGGCTCACCCAGCCCGCGACGTGAATCGCATCGGCATGCGGGTGATTACGTTTCTTCGCGATCAGGTAAGGAATATCATGGAGAATGATGATTCCATAAAAAATCACCAGAAATACAAAGATCAGAACGCCGAGCGCAAAATAATTGAGAAACATAATTTCCTCGGATTTACGCTAATTATTTTCAGGATGTGTGCCGGGCCGGATGAAAAAAAGGCCGACAAAATGAGCATAATTCACCCGTATCATTTTCGCCATTGACGACTAAAATGTTCTTTAAGCGATTGCGTTACTGAGTGACGTATCAGCAAGCGGAACGCGGCATAACCTGCGCGAGATCACACCGGGCTAAATCCTGGTGAAAATATTTTGTGATGAACATCACAAACAAATAACAAAACGTCAAAGTAAATTTGTGATTTTCATCACATAAAAATGCATTACCCCCCCCTAAAACCCGGTCTGTTGTTTTTTTACACATCCATTTTGTGATGGAGATCACTACAAAAGACCATCACCGCCCTATATTCATGTGATCCAAATCACATAAAAATCCACCGACTGGACAGCTTAACGATTCAGTGCCAGATTTCGCACTATCACTCAGGGCCCGGCTACCTCTGCCGCCTTATTAACAACAAGCCTCGGGCTTTCAGCCTGCCGATAGCAAAAACAGAAGAAGGGGTGTTTTATGTCATCCGATATCAAGATCAAAGTGCAAAGCTTTGGTCGTTTCCTCAGCAATATGGTGATGCCAAATATCGGCGCGTTTATCGCGTGGGGTATTATCACCGCACTATTCATTCCGACAGGATGGTTACCGAACGAAACGCTGGCGAAGCTGGTCGGTCCGATGATCACCTATCTGCTGCCGCTGCTGATCGGTTATACCGGCGGTAAGCTGGTTGGCGGCGAGCGCGGCGGCGTGGTCGGCGCGATTACCACCATGGGCGTTATCGTCGGCGCAGATATGCCGATGTTCCTCGGCTCCATGATCGCCGGTCCGCTGGGCGGCTGGGCAATTAAAAAATTCGACGTCTGGGTAGACGGTAAGATCAAATCCGGTTTTGAGATGCTGGTGAATAACTTCTCCGCGGGCATCATCGGTATGATCCTCGCCATTCTGGCGTTCCTCGGCATTGGCCCGGCGGTTGAAGTCCTGTCGAAAATTCTGGCCGCAGGCGTTAACTTCATGGTGGCGCACGAGATGCTGCCGCTGGCCTCTATCTTTGTTGAACCGGCGAAAATCCTGTTCCTCAACAACGCCATTAACCACGGCATTTTCTCGCCGCTGGGTATTCAGCAATCCCACGAGCTGGGCAAATCCATCTTCTTCCTGATTGAAGCTAACCCGGGTCCGGGGATGGGCGTCCTGCTGGCGTATATGTTCTTCGGCCGCGGCAGCGCGAAACAGTCTGCAGGCGGTGCGGCAATCATCCACTTCCTCGGCGGTATTCACGAGATTTACTTCCCGTACGTGCTGATGAACCCGCGTCTGATTCTGGCCGTTATCCTCGGTGGGATGACCGGCGTATTCACCCTGACTATCCTCAACGGCGGGCTGGTCTCTCCGGCTTCTCCGGGTTCTATCCTCGCCGTGCTGGCGATGACGCCGAAAGGCGCTTACTTTGCTAACATCGCGGCGATTATTGCGGCGATGGCCGTCTCCTTCGTGGTCGCAGCCGTGCTGCTGAAAACCAGCAAAGTTAAAGAAGAAGATGATATCGAAGCCGCGACCCGTCGCATGCAGGATATGAAAGCGCAGTCCAAAGGCGGCGCCACGCCGCTGGCCGCTGGCGATGTCGCGAACGACCTGAGCCACGTGCGTAAAATCATCGTCGCCTGCGACGCAGGTATGGGCTCCAGCGCGATGGGCGCAGGCGTGCTGCGTAAAAAAGTGCAGGATGCCGGGCTGAGCAACATCTCCGTGACTAACAGTGCGATCAACAACCTGCCGCCGGATGTTGACCTGGTCATCACCCACCGCGACCTGACCGAGCGTGCGATGCGTCAGGTGCCGCAGGCGCAGCATATTTCGCTGACCAACTTCCTCGACAGCGGCCTGTACACCAGCCTGACCGAACGTCTGGTTTCGGCGCAGCGCCACACGGATAACGAAGAGAAAGTCCGCGACAGCCTGAAAGACAGCTTCGATGCGTCTGACACCAATCTGTTCAAACTCGGCGCGGAAAACATCTTCCTCGGTCGTAAAGCAGCGACCAAAGAAGAAGCGATTCTGTTTGCTGGCGAGCAGCTGGTGAAAGGCGGCTACGTTGAGCCGGAATACGTCCAGGCGATGCTGGACCGTGAAAAGCTGACCTCCACCTATCTGGGTGAGTCCATCGCGGTCCCGCACGGCACTATCGAAGCCAAAGATCGCGTTCTGAAAACCGGCATCGTCTTCTGCCAGTACCCGGAAGGCGTACGCTTCGGCGAAGAAGAGGACGAGGTGGCTCGCCTGGTTATCGGTATTGCCGCGCGTAATAACGAGCATATCCAGGTGATTACCAGCCTGACCAACGCCCTGGACGATGAATCGGTCATTGAGCGTCTGGCAAAAACCACCAGCGTTGAAGAAGTTCTGACGCTGCTGAAAGCGTAATCCGTCACCCGGCGGTGCGCCGGGCAACGCCCCCCTCTCTCCTTACGCGTGGGGAGAGAGGGCTGGGGTGAGGGAAACGCCTGACCCCAGCCCTCTCAGGTAAAAACATTAATTGAAGGTTAATACTATGAAAGCATTACATTTTGGCGCAGGTAATATCGGTCGTGGCTTTATCGGCAAACTGCTGGCGGACGCGGGGATACAGCTGACGTTTGCGGATGTAAATCAGGTCGTGCTCGATGCCCTGAATGCCCGTCATAGCTACCAGGTTCACGTGGTCGGCGAGAATGAGCAGGTCGATACCGTTTCCGGCGTTGACGCCGTCAGCAGCATCGGCGACGAAGTTGTAGAGCTGATTGCCAGCGTGGATCTGGTGACCACCGCCGTCGGCCCGGTCGTGCTGGAACGCATCGCCCCGGCGATTGCCAAAGGCCTGGCCAAACGTAAGGCGCAGGGGATTACCGCCCCGCTGAATATCATCGCCTGCGAGAACATGGTCCGCGGCACCACCCAGCTGAAGGGTCACGTTTTTAACGCCCTCGCCGAAGAAGACAAAGCCTGGGTTGAAGCCAACGTCGGCTTCGTTGATTCCGCCGTTGACCGCATCGTTCCGCCATCTGCTTCCGCCACTCACGATCCGCTGGAAGTCACCGTGGAAACCTTCAGCGAGTGGATTGTCGATAAGACCCAGTTCAAAGGCGAACTGCCAAACATCCCAGGTATGGAATTAACCGATAACCTGATGGCATTTGTCGAACGTAAGCTATTCACCTTAAACACCGGACATGCTATAACCGCCTACCTCGGAAAACTGGCGGGTCATCAGACGATTCGCGACGCGATTCTTGATGAGCACATTCGCGCCGTGGTCAAAGGCGCCATGGAAGAGAGCGGCGCGGTGCTGATCAAACGCTATGCCTTTGATGCGCAAAAGCACGCCGCTTACATCCAGAAAATTATCGGTCGTTTTGAGAACCCGTATCTGAAGGATGACGTTGAGCGCGTTGGCCGCCAGCCGCTGCGCAAACTGAGCGCGGGCGACCGCTTAATTAAGCCGCTGCTCGGTACGCTGGAATACGGCCTGCCGCACCGCAATCTGGTGAAAGGGATCGCCGCTGCCATGCACTTCCGCAGCGAAGAAGACCCGCAGGCGCAGGAACTGGCGGCGCTGATTGCCGAGAAAGGCCCACAGGCCGCGCTGGCGCAGATTTCGGGTCTGGACGCAGCAAGCGAGGTGGTGGCGGAAGCCGTTAACGACTATAACGCCACCAAATGAGGCAAGACCTGGCGCGGTCCGAACCGCGCCCATTACTCATGTCAGATATGCAGGCAATAATGGAAGAAACACAGGCATTTGAAAACCGTGTGCTTGAACGTCTGAATGCTGGCAAAACCGTAAGAAGCTTCCTGATCGCCACCGTTGAACTGCTGACGGAAGCGGTCAATATTCTGGTGCTTCAGGTATTCCGTAAAGACGACTACGCGGTGAAATACGCAGTGGAGCCGTTGCTGGACGGCGACGGGCCGCTTGGCGACCTTTCTGTACGCCTGAAGCTGATTTACGGCCTTGGGGTGATTAGCCGCGCCGAATATGAAGACGCTGAACTGCTGATGGCCCTGCGCGAAGAGCTGAATCACGACGGTAATGAGTATAGCTTTACCGACGATGAGATCCTCGGACCGTTTGGCGAGCTGCACTGCGTCGCCGCCCTGCCGCCCACGCCGCAATTTGATGAGAGCGATGCTGAACTGCTGGCAATGCAAAAGCTGCGCTACCAGCAGGTCGTACGTTCCACAATGATGCTATCTCTGACCGAGCTGATTTCTAAAATCAGCTTAAAAAAAGCCTTTCAAAAATCAACGCTCTGATTCTGGCTCTTGCTGGTCGCACGTCGGCCGATAAAGCTGACGATAATACTCAAGACGCCGCAGAAATAGCGCTTCTTTATCTGCCGGGATATCCGGCGGTATATGCTGCAAACGCGGAGATTTTTTTAGATATTCCATAAAAGCCTGACTTGAAGCCATAAAATCTACGGCTTTATCAATAATGCGCGGTACGCTGTCGCCTATTTTCGCCATCACGCTCTCCTCTTTTGGGGGAATGATCCTATTAAGGATTAGCCAAAAACAGGGTTTCAGATGAGGAAAACGTGCTGAATGGCCGTCAGGCTTCACAGAAATGAATATTCGCCAACTCTGGATTAAAATAATTTTTATGTTCAATAAGTTATAATATGCCGCTGCGGTTGTTATGAGCAAAAAACGGCGACGTTTTGATAAATAACTACCCACAACCCAAGCGACAGCACATACTATAGTCTGATAACGCCCCTTTCTTAATAGATTAAGCCACCATGAAAGAAGTCGAAAAAAACGAAATTAAACGTCTGAGCGATCGTCTCGACGCTATCCACCACCAGCAGGCCGACCTGTCCCTGGTCGACGCCGCAGAAAAATACGCCGAGCTGGAAAAAGAGAAAGCCACCATTGAGACGGAACTCGTTCGCCTGCGTGAGGTTCAGGGCCAGAAGCTGAGCAAAGAAGCGCAAAAGCTGATGAGCATGCCGCATCGCCGCGCCATCACCAAAAAAGAGCAGGCCGATATGGGTAAGCTCAAGAAAAGCGTACGCGGTCTGGTTGTTGTCCACCCGATGACCGCGCTGGGCCGCGAAATGGGCCTCAAAGAGATGACCGGCTTCTCAAAAACCGCGTTCTGATATCTTCATCCCGTGAATCTCCCGGCTCGCGCTACGCTTAGCCGGGCTACGGGTTCACAGCCCTCTGCGAGAGGGTAGCCCGGACAGATGCGCAGCATCGCCTCCGGGAAATTCAGCTACTCTGCGCTCTGCTCCCCGGTCGCGGCTAACGCCTTACCGGGGCTACGGGTTCACCGCCGTCTGCGGGCCGGTAGCCCGGACAGATGCGCAGCATCGCCTCCGGGACAGGCTCTGTTTCAAACGTCATTCCCCACTAATTGGCCCTACCAATGTTTTCTTAAATCGTCCAATGGTTCACATATCCATCATTTTTCGTCACAGACATATTGCTCATCAATAACATTTGATTAACCATTCGTTGTCGTTAATCCTACAATCGCAATTTGGCTGGGCCAATTTTACAAATGATGTGACCTGCTAAGAGCGCAAGACTCAGCACGGCATCATAACGGCCCGATGGAGACCTGCATGAACCTCTGGCAACAAAATTACGATCCGGCCGGCAACATCTGGCTATCGAGTCTTATCGCATCGCTACCGATTCTGTTTTTCTTTTTTGCCCTGATAAAGCTCAAGCTGAAAGGGTACGTTGCCGCGACCTGGACCGTGCTCATTGCGCTCTCCGTCGCCCTGCTGTTCTACAAAATGCCGGTTGACCACGCGCTGGCCTCCGTCATCTACGGCTTCTTCTACGGCCTGTGGCCAATCGCGTGGATTATTATCGCTGCGGTCTTCGTCTATAAAATCTCGGTGAAAACCGGGCAGTTCGACATTATCCGCTCATCGATTTTGTCGATTACCCCGGATCAGCGTCTGCAAATGCTGATTGTCGGTTTCTCCTTCGGCGCGTTCCTCGAAGGGGCCGCCGGTTTTGGCGCGCCGGTCGCCATCACCGCAGCGCTGCTGGTGGGGCTCGGCTTTAACCCGCTGTATGCAGCGGGCCTGTGTCTGATCGTTAACACCGCGCCGGTCGCATTTGGCGCGATGGGCATTCCGATTCTGGTCGCCGGACAGGTGACGGGCCTCGACAGCTTCGAAATCGGCCAGATGGTTGGCCGTCAGCTGCCGTTCCTGACCATCATCGTCCTGTTCTGGATCATGGCGATTATGGACGGCTGGCGCGGCATTAAAGAGACCTGGCCTGCGGTCATGGTCGCCGGCGGCTCCTTTGCTATCGCTCAGTACCTCAGCTCTAACTTCCTCGGCCCGGAGCTGCCGGACATTATCTCTTCGCTGGTATCGCTGGTCTGTCTGACGCTGTTCCTCAAACGCTGGCAGCCGGTACGCATCTTCCGCTTCGGCGATATGGGCGCATCGCAGGTCGATATGAACCTGGCCCGCACGCATTACACCCCGGGACAGGTGATTC
This sequence comes from Klebsiella sp. GN_Kp190, assembly GCF_040061795.1. NCBI lineage: Bacteria > Pseudomonadati > Pseudomonadota > Gammaproteobacteria > Enterobacterales > Enterobacteriaceae > Klebsiella > Klebsiella sp. GN_Kp190. Next base: position 57,003 of record NZ_JBEAFN010000036.1, on the reverse strand, counting down.
GCGCCTGGTCGCCGTTCCTGTTTCTGACCGCGACGGTGACCCTGTGGAGCGTGCCGCCGTTCAAAGCGCTCTTCGCCCCCGGCGGCGCGATGTACGATTTTGTGATTAATATTTCCGTGCCGTTCCTCGACAAGATGGTGGCCCGCATGCCGCCGGTGGTTAGCGAAGCCACGCCGTACGCCGCGGTCTATAAGTTTGACTGGCTCTCCGCCACCGGCACCGCCATCCTGTTCGCCGCGCTGCTTTCCATCGTCTGGCTGCGCATGAAGCCGAAAGACGCGATCTCGACCTTTGGCAGCACGCTGAAAGAGCTGGCGCTGCCGATTTACTCCATCGGCATGGTGCTGGCGTTCGCCTTTATCTCCAACTATTCCGGTCTATCCTCAACGCTGGCGCTTGCGCTGGCGCACACCGGTCATGCGTTTACCTTCTTCTCGCCGTTCCTCGGCTGGCTGGGGGTATTTCTGACCGGTTCGGATACCTCGTCTAACGCGCTGTTTGCCGCGCTGCAGGCCACGGCGGCCCAGCAGATTGGCGTCTCCGATATCCTGCTGGTCGCAGCGAACACCACCGGCGGCGTGACCGGGAAAATGATCTCTCCGCAGTCTATCGCCATCGCCTGTGCGGCGGTCGGTCTGGTAGGTAAGGAGTCCGATCTGTTCCGTTTTACCGTCAAACACAGCCTGATTTTCACCTGTATGGTCGGCGTTATCACCACGCTGCAGGCGTATGTCTTAACCTGGATGATCCCGTGATAGTGATGCCAAAACGCCTTGCCGACGACGTCGCCCGTCGCGTGCGGGCGCTGATTGAAGAACAAAAGCTGGAGGCGGGCATGCGATTGCCCGCCGAACGTCAGCTGGCGGCGCAGCTGGGCGTATCGCGCAATTCGCTGCGCGAAGCGCTGGCGATGCTGGTCAACGAAGGGGTGCTGCTCAGCCGTCGCGGCGGCGGCACCTTCGTGCGCTGGCAGCACGAAGCGTGGTCGGAGCAAAACATCGTTCAACCGCTGAAGACGCTGCTCTCCGACGACCCCGATTACAGCTTTGATATCCTCGAAGCCCGTCACGCCATCGAAGCCAGTACCGCCTGGCATGCGGCGATGCGGGCAACCGATGCCGAAAAAGAGAAAATCCGCCTCTGCTTTGAAGCCACCCAAAGCGAAGACCCTGACCTGGCCTCGCAGGCCGATGTCCGCTTCCATCTGGCGATCGCCGAAGCGTCGCATAACGTGGTGCTGCTGCAAACCATGCGCGGTTTTTTTGACCTTTTACAGTCCTCAGTCAAGGAGAGCCGCCAGCGGATGTATCTCGTCCCGCCGGTCTTCGCTCGCCTGACCGAACAGCACCAGGCGGTCATGGAGGCGATTATCGCCGGTGACCCGGAAGGTGCCAGACAGGCGATGATGGCCCATTTGGGCTTTGTTCACGCCACCATCAAACGCTTTGATGAAGACCAGGCCCGCCAGGCGCGAATTACCCGCCTGCCCGGTGACCATAACGAAAATTCCAGGGAGAACTTGTGATGATTATTTCCGCCGCCAGCGACTACCGCGCCGCCGCACAGCGTATCCTGCCACCGTTCCTGTTCCACTATATCGACGGCGGCGCTTACGCCGAGCACACCCTGCGCCGCAACGTTGAGGACCTGTCCGACGTCGCGCTCCGCCAGCGCATTCTGCGCAATATGTCGGACCTGAGCCTGGAAACCACCTTATTCAACGAGAAGCTGGCGATGCCAACGGCGCTGGCGCCGGTTGGGCTGTGCGGGATGTACGCCCGCCGCGGTGAAGTGCAGGCCGCCGGCGCGGCGGATGAAAAAGGTATTCCGTTTACCCTCTCTACCGTTTCCGTCTGCCCGATTGAAGAGGTCGCCCCGACCATTAAGCGCCCGATGTGGTTCCAGCTGTACGTCCTGCGCGACCGCGGTTTTATGCGCAATGCGCTGGAGCGGGCGAAGGCGGCGGGCTGTTCAACGCTGGTCTTTACCGTCGATATGCCGACCCCCGGCGCGCGCTATCGCGATGCTCACTCCGGGATGAGCGGCCCGAACGCGGCAATGCGCCGCTACTGGCAGGCGGTGACCCATCCGCAGTGGGCATGGGACGTCGGGTTAAACGGCCGTCCGCACGATTTGGGCAACATCTCCGCCTATCTCGGCAAGCCGACCGGTCTGGAGGATTATATCGGCTGGCTGGCGAATAACTTCGATCCTTCGATTTCCTGGAAAGACCTTGAGTGGATCCGCGACTTTTGGGACGGCCCGATGGTGATCAAGGGGATCCTCGATCCGGAAGACGCCCGCGATGCGGTGCGCTTCGGCGCTGACGGGATCGTGGTTTCCAACCACGGCGGCCGCCAGCTCGACGGCGTGCTCTCTTCCGCTCGCGCTCTGCCCGCGATTGCCGACGCGGTTAAAGGGGATATCACAATTCTTGCCGACAGCGGTATTCGCAACGGCCTTGATGTGGTGCGGATGATTGCCCTCGGCGCCGATAGCGTGCTGCTGGGCCGGGCTTATCTGTATGCGCTGGCCACCCACGGCAAACAGGGCGTCGCCAATCTGCTGAACCTGATCGAGAAAGAGATGAAGGTGGCGATGACGCTGACCGGCGCGAAAACCATCGGCGAAATCAGCCGTGAATCTTTAGTCCAGAACGCCGATGCGCTGCGGACCTTTGATGCGATCAAAGCAGGAAACGCGGCGGTTATCCCTGACCCGCTCCCACAGGGAGAGGGAACCGTCCGGCAGGCGGGTTAACGTCCTCATCAGGCCATCCGGCTCACAGGCCGGCGCCGGTTTTCTCCCGCCCCCTTTTCGGGAGAGGAGCGGGGTGAGGGTTAGCCGAATATCTGCTATTCTGCCCCCCGCAATTAAGGGGGCAGCATGCTTAACATCGTCTTATTCGAACCAGAAATCCCGCCAAATACCGGGAATATCATCCGCCTGTGCGCCAACACCGGCTTCAATCTGCATATTATCGAACCCATGGGTTTTGCCTGGGACGATAAGCGTCTTCGCCGCGCAGGTCTGGATTACCACGAGTTTGCTGCCGTCCAGCGCCATGGTGATTACGCCGCCTTTATTGAAAGCGCAAAGCCGCAGCGCCTGTTCGCCCTGACGACCAAAGGCACGCCGGCGCACAGCGCGGTAAGCTATCAGGACGGCGATTTTCTGCTGTTTGGCCCGGAAACCCGCGGACTGCCGGGCAGCATTCTTGATGCTCTGCCGGCAGAACAAAAAATCCGTATTCCGATGATGCCGGACAGCCGCAGCATGAACCTGTCAAATGCGGTGTCGGTGGTGGTCTATGAAGCCTGGCGCCAGCTGGGCTATCCCGGCGCGGTGCTGCGCAGCTGAGCTCGCTTTCTCCCGGAGGTGGCGCGTAGCGCCTCCGGGATACCAGACAGCGCTCGGTTTTGTAGCCCGGACAGATGCGCAGCATCGCCTCCGGGAAATCAATCAAATACCGTCGCCGTACTCGAAGGTATGGTGTATGCCGTTAAAGTGCTGATCCATATCCATCGCGGGCTTATCGCTCTCCGGCTTGCCCACGATGCGGGCGGGAACGCCTGCGGCGGTAGTATGCGGCGGCACCGGCTGTAGCACCACCGAACCCGCGCCGATTTTTGCCCCGCGCCCGACTTCGATATTGCCGAGGATTTTCGCCCCGGCGCCAATCATCACCCCTTCGCGAATTTTCGGATGACGATCGCCGCTGGTTTTACCGGTACCGCCCAGGGTCACGGATTGCAGAATCGAGACGTCGTCTTCAATCACCGCCGTTTCGCCGACGACGATGCCAGTGGCGTGGTCCAGCATGATCCCGCGACCAATCTTCGCCGCCGGGTGGATATCCACCTGGAACGATACGGAAACCTGATTTTGCAGGAAGATCGCCAGCGCCCGACGCCCCTGATTCCACAGCCAGTGGCCGATGCGATAGGCCTGCAGCGCGTGGAATCCTTTCAGATAGAGCAGCGGGGTGGAGTATTTATCCACCGCCGGGTCGCGCGTTCGCACCGCCTGAATATCGCAGGCGGCGGAGGCGATCATTTCCGGGTCGGCGGCGTAGGCCTCTTCCACCACTTCACGAATCGCGATGGCGGGCATGATCGGAGAAGCCAGTTTATTCGCCAGCATATAGCTCAGGGCGCTGCCGAGATTTTCGTGCTTGAGTAGCGTGGCGTGGTAAAAACTGGCGAGCATTGGCTCACAGTCAGCTAAAGCCCGAGCTTCGGCTTTAATATTATTCCAGACGATATCCAGTTCTTCACACGGCATTGCTGACTCCAGACGATATAATAATGACCGGCCAGTTCTTTGCTGGCCGGGTCATTCAGGTGATCCAGGTTCCATCGCAGTTAGTTGCTACGCTCGTCCTTGCGTGCACGACCTAATAAGGTCAATGCTGCCTCGCGCGCAATTTTTCCGCAATACAATACCTGATAAATTTCCTCGGTTATTGGCATTTCGACGCCTAAACGCTGCGCCAGAACGCGAACCTCTTTGGTATTGCGATAGCCTTCAACCACCTGGCCAATCTTCTCCTGCGCGCTTTGCACATCCATGCCCTGACCGAGCATCATGCCGAAGCGGCGGTTACGCGACTGGTTATCGGTGCAGGTGAGCACCAGATCGCCTAAGCCCGCCATCCCCATAAAGGTCTCCGGATCGGCGCCCAGGGCCTCCCCGAGGCGCGACATCTCAACCAGCCCGCGGGTAATCAGCGCGGTACGCGCGTTGGCGCCAAAGCCAATGCCGTCAGACATGCCGGCGCCGATAGCGATGACGTTTTTCACCGCCCCGCCGAGCTGCACGCCGATAAAGTCCGGGTTGATATAGACGCGGAAGCTCTTGCCGCAGTGCAGCAGGCTTTGCAAATCGTCAGCGAACTGCGGATCCGTCGACGCCAGCGAGATCGCCGTCGGCAGGCCTGCCGCCAGCTCTTTCGCGAAGGTCGGGCCGGAAATCACCGCCAGGGGGATAGCGTCGCCCAGCGCTTCACGGGCCACGTCCTGCAGCAGGCGCCCGGTTTCCGCTTCCAGACCTTTCGTCGCCCACACCAGGCGAGCGTCGGGGCGCATCAGCGGTTTAATCTGCCGCAGCACCTGGCCGAAAACGTGGCTCGGCACGACGACGAGGATATCGCGGCTGGCCGCCAGCGCGGTCGCCAGATCGCTTTCCAGATGCAGCGTGTCGGGGAAAGGAACGTCAGGAAGAAATGCGGCGTTGCAGCGGTCGTGCTGCAGCGTCGCAATATGTTTCGGGTCATGGCCCCACAGCACAACGTGGTGGCCATTTCTTGCCAGGGTGATGGCAAGAGCGGTGCCGTAAGAGCCGGCACCGATCACAGTCATTGCAGCGTTAAGCGCGTTCATCAGGCATCCTGATGTTGTTCAGCACCTTCGCCAGCCTGCTGCTGCAGATAGTTCATAAACAGCGCATCGAAGTTCACTGGCGCAAGGTTCAGTTGCGGGAAGGTACCGCGAGAAACCAGGCTGGTGATGCACTCACGCGCGTACGGGAACAGAATGTTCGGGCAGTATGCGCCGAGGCAGTGCGCCATCTGGGTGCCGTCGATGCCTTCGATGGAGAAAATACCGCCCTGCTGTACTTCGCACAGGAATGCGGTTTCTTCGCCCAGAGAGGCGGTTACGGTCACGCGCAGCACCACTTCATACACGCCTTCAGCCAGCTGGCTGGAAGCGGTATCCAGATCAAGTTTAACTTCCGGCTGCCAATCTTTCTGGAAAACTTGCGGCGCGTTCGGCGCTTCAAAAGAAATATCTTTGGTGTAGATGCGCTGAATCTGGAAAGTCATTTCGGTGCTGTTTTGTTCTGACATAGTAAAACCCTTTCGTGTTGTCCTTAAGTACGCCCGTCCAATGGGGATGAGCGCAAAAATTAGCGCAGGAGGGGATCGAGTCCACCACGTGAATCAAGCGCGTACAAGTCGTCACAGCCGCCAATGTGCTGCGCATCAATAAAAATCTGCGGAACCGTCGTTCGACCGCTGCGCTGAATCATCTCTTCACGCTTCGCAGCATCGCCATCGATAGGCAACTCGTTGAACGTCACGCCCTTGCTGTTCAGCAGCGCTTTTGCACGTACGCAGAACGGGCAGGTCGCTTTGGTATAGATATCAATATTGGCCATGACTTCACTCCTGTTTTTACCCCCGAGAGTTTTACGCCGCAGGCGTTGTTTTCCCGCTGACGAATAGCCGCCCCAGGGAAAACCGCGCTACGCCATAAAGACGCGGGTAAATTATTTACCGCGTACCAGCGGAAGGTTCTCGCCGCTCCAGCCAGCGATGCCTTCTTTCAGTACGAAGACCTTTTCAAAACCGGCTTTGTTCAGCGCGCTGGCGGGTTCTTGCGCCTGCATACCTGAGCCGTCTACCACTATAATGGGTTGTGCTTTGTGCTTTTCCAACTCGCCGACGTTATTTGCTTTGATATCGCTCGGCAGCAGGTTAATAGAACCCGCAATGTGGCCTTTACGGAAATCGTCACGCTGACGCAGGTCGACAACCACGGCATCTTCTTTGTTGATCAGGCGCGTCGCTTCACCGCGGGTGATGACTTTAACTTTCGACATCAGCCCTTTAAAGGTGGTGAACAGCACCGCCACCAGCAGCGCGACCCACGCGATGCTCAGGACGGGGTGACGGCTGATGAATTGCATAATTTCTTGCATGGGGGGTTACAACTCCCGACTAAGTGATAAAAAAACCAGGGAAGGAGTATACCTGTGCATTGCGGCAAATACAGCCAGTGAGCGCGATGTAATGTATTTTCTGCGGCCCGTCACGAAAAAAAACCGCTCTCGCCGCGGCAATGCGCTCTGGCCGCCCTCTTTCTTTGATCTTTTACGGTGATTTGATCGATTCAGCTGTAGTAAAATTACGCAAATTTTCTGTCTTTGAGCATGAGGTTGTCGCAATGTCGGTTTCTAAAAAACCTATGGTACTGGTGATTCTGGATGGCTATGGCTACCGTGAAGACCAGCAGGATAACGCTATTTACAGCGCCAAAACCCCTGTTATGGACGCACTGTGGGCGAAACGTCCGCATACCCTGATTGATGCTTCAGGCCTGGAAGTCGGTCTGCCGGATCGTCAAATGGGCAACTCCGAAGTGGGCCACGTCAACCTCGGCGCGGGCCGTATCGTGTATCAGGATCTCACCCGCCTGGACGTTGAAATCAAAGAACGTACCTTCTTCGCCAACCCGGTACTGACCGGCGCGGTCGATAAAGCCGTTGCCGCAGGCAAAGCCGTGCATATCATGGGCCTGATGTCTCCGGGCGGCGTCCACAGCCACGAAGACCACATCATGGCGATGGTTGAGCTGGCAGCCGAACGCGGCGCGGATAAAATCTATCTGCACGCCTTCCTCGACGGCCGCGATACTCCGCCGCGCAGCGCTGAAAAGACGCTGGCGAAATTCGAAGACAAATTTGCCGCGCTGGGCAAAGGCCGCGTTGCCTCGATCGTTGGCCGCTACTACGCCATGGACCGCGACAACCGTTGGGACCGCGTTGAGCAGGCTTACGATCTGATGACCCTGGCAAAAGGCGAGTTCCAGGCCGATACCGCCGTTGCGGGCCTGCAGGCCGCTTATGCGCGCGATGAAAACGATGAGTTCGTGAAAGCGACCGTTATTCGCGCTGAAGGCCAGGCCGATGCGGCGATGGAAGACGGCGATGCGCTGATTTTCATGAACTTCCGCGCCGACCGCGCGCGCGAAATTACCCGCGCCTTCGTTAACGCCGATTTCGACGGCTTCGCCCGTAAGAAAGTGGTAAACCTCGATTTCGTCATGCTAACCGAATACGCCGCGGACATTAAAGTCGCCTGCGCTTATCCGCCGGCATCTCTGGTGAACACCTTCGGCGAATGGATGGCGAAGAACGACAAAACCCAGCTGCGCATCTCCGAAACTGAAAAATACGCTCACGTGACCTTCTTCTTCAACGGCGGCGTTGAAGAGCCGTTCAAAGGCGAAGAGCGCATTCTGATCAATTCACCGAAGGTCGCCACCTACGATCTGCAGCCGGAAATGAGCTCCGCTGAGCTGACCGAAAAACTGGTTGCCGCCATCAAGGGCGGTCAGTTCGACACCATCATCTGTAACTACCCGAATGGCGATATGGTTGGCCACACCGGCGTAATGGAAGCCGCCGTTAAAGCGGTCGAAGCGCTGGATGACTGCATCGACCAGGTGAGCAAAGCCGTTGAATCCGTTGGCGGACAGCTGCTGATCACCGCAGACCACGGCAACGCCGAGCAGATGCGCGATCCGGCCACCGGCCAGGCGCACACCGCGCACACCAACCTGCCGGTTCCGCTGATTTACGTTGGCGATAAAAACGTCAAAGCGGTCAACGGCGGCAAACTTTCCGACATCGCGCCGACCATGCTGACGCTGATGGGAATGGAAATCCCGCAAGAGATGACTGGCAAGCCGCTGTTCATCGTGGAATAATCCTTCCCCATGAGGGGAAAGGCGACGTATTCAACTACATGGATCGCAACGGCAGTTCGATCCGTCTTTTACGCCAGCGCGCTTAGCGCTGGCGTATTGCTGTGCACCGCATCTGCTCACGCCGACGATCGCGACCAGCTTAAATCCATTCAGGCCGATATCGCCGCTAAACAGCGGGCGATTAAGCAGCAGCAGCAGCAGCGCGCTTCCCTGGTCGCCCAGCTAAAAGCGCAGGAGGAGGCCATCTCCGCCGCCGCGCGCAAGCTGCGCGAAACCCAGGAAACGCTGAACCAGCTGAATAAGCAGATCGACGAAATGAACGCCGCGCTGGCCAAGCTGGAGCGTCAGCGCGCCTCGCAGGAGCGTAACCTTTCCGCGCAGCTCGACGCCGCGTTTCGTCAGGGGCCGCATACCGGCATCCAGATGATCCTCAGCGGCGAAGAGGGGCAGCGTAATCAGCGCCTGCAGGCCTACTTTGGCTATCTGAACCAGGCGCGCCAGGAAACCATCGCCCAGTTGAAGAAAACCCGCGAAGACGTGGCGGTGCAAAAATCGATGCTGGAAGAGAAACAGAGCCAGCAGCAAACCCTGGTGTACGAACAGCGCGCCCAGCAGAGCAAGCTGGAGCAGGCGCGCAACGAGCGTAAAAAGACCCTCGCCAGCCTGGAATCCTCCATTCAGCAAGGCCAGCAGCAGCTCAGCGAGATGCGGGCTAACGAATCACGTCTGCGCGGCCGTATCGCCCAGGCGGCGGCGGCGGCCAAAGCGCGGGCGGATCGCGAAGCCCGCGAAGCGCAGGATGTGCGCGATCGCCAGCAGGAAGCCTCGCGTAAAGGCACCACCTACAAACCTACCGAAAGCGAACGCTCGCTGATGTCCCGCACCGGCGGGCTTGGCTCACCGCGCGGCCAGGCATTCTGGCCGGTTCGCGGCTCAATTCTCCATCGCTATGGCGAACAGCTGCAAGGTGAACTACGTTGGAAGGGGATGGTTATCGCTGCGTCTGAAGGCACCGAGGTCAAAGCCGTTGCCGATGGTCGGGTTATTCTCGCCGACTGGCTGCAGGGCTATGGCCTGGTGGTGGTCGTTGAACACGGCAAAGGCGACATGAGCCTTTACGGCTATAACCAAAGCGCGCTGGTCAGCGTCGGCACTCAGGTCCGGGCGGGCCAGCCGATCGCTCTCGTAGGCAGCAGCGGCGGTCAGGGCCGTCCGTCGCTCTATTTCGAAATTCGCCGCCAGGGTCAGGCGGTCAATCCACAGCCGTGGTTGGGAAGATAAGTTTTGCTTCAATTTCGCAGAATTGCACTCGCGGTAACCGGTACGCTGGTTATGGCGTCGCCGGTATTTGCCGGCAAACTCTCCATTGTTATCGACGACTTTGGCTATCGTCCACAAACGGAAAACCAGGTGCTGGCGCTGCCAGCGACGATCTCCGTTGCCGTCCTTCCTAATGCGCCCCACGCCCGAGAAATGGCGACCAAAGCGCATAATCTCGGCCACGAGGTGCTCATCCACCTGCCAATGGCGCCGCTCAGCAAACAGCCGCTGGAAAAAGACACCCTCCGCCCGGATATGAACAGCAGCGAGATAGAGCGCATTATCCGCGAAGCCTACGGTAAGGTTCCGTACGCCGTGGGGCTGAATAACCATATGGGCAGCGCCATGACGTCGAATCTCTTCGGCATGCAGAAGGTGATGCAGGCGCTCGAGCGCTACAATCTCTACTTCCTCGATAGCGTCACCATCGGCAATACCCAGGCCATGCGCGCGGCGCAGGGCACCGGCGTAAAGGTGATTAAGCGTAAGGTTTTCCTCGACGATACCCAAAACGAAGCGGATATCCGCTATCAGTTCAACCGCGCTATCGCTTTGGCGCGGCGCAACGGTTCCGCCATTGCTATCGGCCACCCGCACCCGACGACGGTGCGCGTGCTGCAGCAGATGGTGTATAACCTGCCGCCGGATATCACTCTGGTTCGCCCGAGCAGCCTGCTCAACGAGCCGCAGGTGGATACCTCAACGCCGAACACCGCGCCGCCGTCCGTTCAGCCGCCGCGCAATCCGTTTCGCGGCGTGAAACAGTGCAAATCTAAGCGTCCGCCGGAGCCGGTCAACGCCAGCCGCTTCTTTACCATTCTGAGCGAAAGCATCACTCAGAGCACGCTGGTGCAGTATTACCAGCTGAAGTGGCAGGGCTGGGATAAGCCTACCAACTAAATCATCCGGGAGTCCGTGTGCTTATCCGCCGCGGATTCCGGCTTGTCCTGATGGGCATACCAGGCTTTAAAGTATTTAAGAAAGCTGTAAAAGGTCGCGTAAAGCCCGGTGACCACGCCAACCTTGCCCTTTCGCCACGCTCCGCTGAACAGATACCACTTAAAGAAAGCGCCAATCGCGCTGATCGCTCCGCGCGCAAGAGACGGCCTGATTTTCTGGTGTTTAACCAGCCGCGTGGTGTAGCTATTGAGCTTACTAAACACTTCATGCAGGGAGTAGAAGGTATCGTGGCGCACGAATCCCGGTAGCCGGGCAGAGTGCGTAAAGCCAACCACCTGATCGTCTACCGGCCGATCGTTGAACCTGGCGACGGAGCGGTTAAACAAGCGAACCGGGAAATCCGGCGATGATACCGGATAAATGGTGCGCACCTCTTCACCCAGCACGAACCAGTAGCGCGGCAGACGCCATGCGCAGGCGGGGTCCGGCTCATCGCCGGCCTTGAGCGCCAGAATTGCCGCCACCACCTCGTCGTCAAGGATCTCATCGCTGTCCACACACAGCACCCAGTCGTGGCGGGCCAGAGAGGTCGCATAATTCATCTGCGTACCGTGAGCGGTATAAGGATGATGGTGAACGGAGAGACCGAACTGTTGGCAAATCTGCAGCGTAGCATCCGTACTGCCTGAATCGATGACGATAAATTCATCAGCCACCCTGAGCAGCGGCGGTAATACCTCCCGTAATAAGCGAGATGAATTACAGGTCAATAAGCATACAGAAAGTTTAAGCATAATCTTTATAGGGTTAAACCATGGTTAAACTGACTGTATAAACGAATAGGCGAGAAAGCGATTTAGAAAAAGTGCGGAGTGGATTAAGTATCACAAAATTGTAGGATAACTCTCAAAAAAGCGCCCGTGGGCGCTTTTTTACCATCCTGACCGGGGCGGAATTAATCCCAGCTGAGAATGACTTTGCCAGACTGGCCGGAGCGCATCGCGTCAAAGCCCTGCTGGAAATCATCAATGCCAAAGCGGTGGGTGATGATCGGCGACAGATCGAGCCCGGACTGGATGAGCGCGGCCATCTTGTACCAGGTTTCGAACATTTCGCGACCATAAATCCCTTTGATAAACAGCCCCTTGAAGATCACCTTGGTCCAGTCGATAGACATATCCGATGGCGGAATACCCAGCATGGCAATACGCCCGCCGTGGTTCATGGTATCGAGCATGGTGCGAAACGCCGGCGGCGCGCCGGACATCTCCAGACCCACGTCGAAACCCTCGGTCATGCCCAGCTCGGCCATCACATCGTTAAGGTTCTCTTTCGCCACGTTCACCGCCCGGGTGACGCCCATTTTGCGCGCCAGCTCCAGGCGATATTCGTTAACATCGGTAATCACGACGTTGCGCGCGCCAACGTGTTTCGCCACCGCGGCGGCCATCACGCCGATCGGGCCGGCGCCGGAAACCAGCACATCTTCACCGACGAGGTCGAATGAAAGCGCGGTATGCACGGCGTTGCCAAACGGATCGAAAATCGACGCCAGATCGTCAGAGATATTGTCGGGGATTTTAAAGGCGTTAAACGCCGGGATCACCAGATATTCGGCAAAACAGCCCGGACGGTTGACGCCGACGCCCGTCGTATTGCGGCACAGATGCGTACGCCCGGCGCGGCAGTTACGGCAGTGGCCGCAGGTGATATGCCCTTCGCCGGAAACGCGGTCGCCCAGCTTAAAGCCGCGAACTTCCTGACCGATACCCACCACTTCGCCGACGTATTCATGCCCCACCACCATCGGAACCGGAATGGTCTTTTGCGACCACTCGTCCCAGTTGTAGATATGCACGTCGGTACCGCAAATCGCGGTCTTGCGAATTTTAATCAGCAGATCGTTGTGGCCGACTTCCGGTTCCGGTACGTCGGTCATCCAGATGCCTTCTTCCGCCTTCAGTTTGGATAACGCTTTCATCTCACACCCTCAGGCAATGACGCCCAGTTGTTTACCGATGCGGGTAAAGGCTTCCACCGCACGTTCAATTTGTTCAGGGGTATGCGCCGCAGACATCTGGGTACGGATACGCGCCTGGCCTTTTGGTACCACCGGGTAGAAGAATCCGGTGACGTAAATACCTTCTTTTTGCAGCTCGCGCGCGAACTGCTGCGCCACGGTGGCTTCACCGAGCATCACCGGGATAATGGCGTGATCGGCGCCCGCAAGGGTAAACCCTGCCGCGGTCATTTTTTCACGGAACAGGCGCGCGTTAGCCCACAGACGATCGCGCAGCTCGCTGCCCGCTTCCACCATCTCCAGCACTTTGATGGATGCGGCGACAATCGCCGGCGCCAGCGAGTTGGAGAACAGATACGGACGCGAGCGCTGGCGCAACCACTCGACGACTTCTTTACGCGCGGCGGTATAGCCGCCGGACGCGCCGCCCAGCGCTTTACCCAGCGTACCGGTGATAATGTCGACGCGGCCCATCACGTCGCAGTACTCATGGGAACCGCGGCCGTTTTCACCCACAAAACCCACGGCGTGCGAATCATCGACCATCACCAGCGCGTCGTATTTATCCGCCAGATCGCAGACGCCCTTCAGGTTGGCGATCACCCCGTCCATGGAGAACACGCCGTCGGTGGCGATCAGTACATGGCGCGCGCCGGCTTCACGCGCCTCTTTCAGACGGGCTTCCAGCTCCTGCATATCGTTGTTGGCATAGCGGAAGCGCTTCGCTTTACACAGGCGCACGCCGTCGATGATCGACGCGTGGTTCAGAGCATCGGAGATAATCGCGTCCTCTGCGCCGAGCAGGGTTTCAAACAGGCCGCCGTTGGCGTCGAAGCAGGAGGAGTACAGAATCGCATCTTCCATACCGAGAAAATCGGCCAGCTTCTTCTCAAGCGCTTTGTGGCTGTCCTGGGTACCGCAGATAAAGCGCACGGAGGCCATGCCGAAGCCGTGGCTGTCCATCCCGCTTTTCGCGGCGGCAATCAGTTCCGGGTGGTTCGCGAGGCCGAGATAGTTATTGGCGCAGAAGTTAATGACCTGGCTGCCGCCGACGGTGATATCCGCCTGCTGCGCCGAAGTGATAATCCGTTCTTCTTTAAACAACCCTTCCGCGCGCGCGGTATCCAGGTCATTGGTTAACTGTTTGTAGAAATCCCCACGCATTGCAACTCTCCAGATTCGGCAAAATTTGGCACATATTACCCTAAATAATTCGAGTTTCAGGAAGGCGGTGACGCAGCGAATCCCCAGGAGCTTACTCTGGTAAGTGACTGGGGTGAGCGAGGAAAACCAACGTACCTGTAACTTGAAGTATGACGGGTATATTACCTAAAGATATACGCTGATACGAGATGATGCATTACTGCATGAATTATTTGCAGCATAAATCACGAGTCCCTCTCTACCTTATCGGCGAATGGCTGAAGCCTTTCCGATGTAGTGATATGATAGGAGTATTCATGTCCGGATTGTCTCTGGACTACCAACTTCAAAGGTTACAGTTATGATCATCGTTACCGGCGGCGCAGGCTTTATCGGCAGCAATATCGTTAAGGCGCTGAATGACCAGGGTATTACCGACATTCTGGTCGTAGATAATCTGAAAGACGGGACCAAATTCATCAATCTGGTGGATTTGAACATTGCCGACTACATGGATAAAGAAGACTTTCTGATCCAGATTATGGCGGGCGAAGAGTTCGGCGATATCGACGCTATTTTCCATGAAGGCGCCTGCTCTTCCACCACGGAGTGGGACGGCAAGTACATGATGGATAACAACTATCAGTATTCCAAAGAGGTACTGCACTACTGTCTGGAGCGTGAAATCCCGTTCCTGTACGCCTCTTCCGCAGCGACCTACGGCGGCCGCACCAGCGACTTTATTGAATCCCGCGAATACGAGCAGCCGCTCAACGTTTACGGCTACTCCAAGTTTCTGTTTGATGAATACGTCCGTCAGATCCTGCCGGAAGCGAACTCGCAGATTGTCGGCTTCCGCTATTTCAACGTCTACGGGCCGCGCGAAGGCCATAAAGGCAGCATGGCCAGCGTCGCTTTCCATCTGAACACCCAGCTGAATAATGGCGAAAGTCCGAAACTGTTCGAAGGCAGCGACGGCTTCAAGCGCGACTTCGTCTACGTCGGCGACGTCGCGGCGGTGAACCTGTGGTTCTGGGAAAACGGCGTTTCCGGCATCTTCAACCTCGGCACCGGGCGCGCGGAGTCTTTCCAGGCCGTTGCAGACGCAACGCTGGCTTATCACCAGAAAGGCAGCATCGAGTACATTCCGTTCCCGGATAAACTCAAAGGCCGCTATCAGGCGTTTACTCAGGCGGATCTGACTAACCTGCGCGCAGCGGGCTACGATAAACCGTTTAAGACCGTTGCCGAAGGCGTAACGGAATATATGGCCTGGCTCAATCGCGACAATCATGCGAATTCATAAAATCATTCGAGCGGTATCAAGGCGGCAACTCAGTGATTCTCCGGGAGCTGACTAAAGTCAGTGACCGGAGGGAACGCAGGCAGCCAACGCAGAGACAGCTTGAAGGATGGAATGAATGAAAATATTGGTGGTTGGCCCGTCATGGGTGGGCGACATGATGATGTCGCAAAGTCTTTACCGTACGCTCAGGGCGCGCTATCCCCAGGCGATAATCGACGTGATGGCGCCCGCATGGTGCCGTCCGCTGCTATCGCGCATGCCGGAAGTCAACGAAGCGATCCCGATGCCGCTCGGCCACGGCGCGCTGGAAATCGGTGAACGGCGTAAGCTTGGGCACAGCCTGCGCGAACGTCGCTACGATCGCGCTTTCGTGCTGCCCAACTCGTTTAAATCGGCCCTCGTGCCGTTCTTTGCGGGAATACCGCATCGCACAGGCTGGCTCGGCGAAATGCGCTACGGCCTGCTGAACGACGCCCGTAAGCTGGATAAAGACGCCTGGCCGCTGATGGTCGAACGCTACGTCGGTCTGGCCTACGACAAAGGCGTGATGCGCTGCGCGAAAGATCTGCCGCAGCCGCTTCTCTGGCCGCAGCTGCAGGTGCATGAAGGCGAAAAATCGCAGGCCTGCAGCGCGTTTAATCTCTCAGCCGAGCGCCCGATTATCGGCTTCTGCCCCGGCGCAGAGTTCGGCCCGGCAAAACGCTGGCCGCACTATCACTACGCCGAGCTGGCGAAACAGCTGATCGACGAAGGCTTTCAGATCGTACTGTTTGGCTCCGCGAAAGACCACGAAGCGGGCAATGAAATCCTCGCCGCGCTCACGACCGAACAGCAGGCATGGTGCCGCAATCTGGCCGGCGAAACCCAGCTTGAGCAGGCCGTTATTCTGATCGCCGCCTGTAAAGCGGTGGTCAGCAACGATTCCGGCCTGATGCACGTCGCCGCGGCGCTGGACCGTCCGCTGGTGGCGCTCTACGGGCCCAGCAGCCCGGACTTCACTCCACCGCTGTCGCACAAAGCGCGCGTGATCCGCCTGATCAGCGGCTACCACAAAGTGCGTAAAGGCGACGCCGCCGAAGGCTATCATCAGAGTTTGATCGACATTACGCCGCAGCGC
The DNA here is from genome assembly GCF_040061795.1 of Klebsiella sp. GN_Kp190. Taxonomy (NCBI): domain Bacteria; kingdom Pseudomonadati; phylum Pseudomonadota; class Gammaproteobacteria; order Enterobacterales; family Enterobacteriaceae; genus Klebsiella; species Klebsiella sp. GN_Kp190. Next base: position 40,705 of record NZ_JBEAFN010000036.1, on the reverse strand, counting down.
GTACTGGAAGAATTAAACGACCTGCTGCTGGAAAAAACGGAACAAGAGGAAGCCTGACGGATGCGGGTACTGATCGTAAAAACCTCGTCCATGGGCGACGTGCTGCACACGCTGCCCGCGCTGAGCGACGCCGCGCTGGCCTTTCCCGGCATTCGTTTCGACTGGGTGGTTGAAGAAGGCTTCGCGCAGATCCCTTCCTGGCATGAGAGCGTCGACCGGGTCATCCCGGTGGCGATTCGCCGCTGGCGTAAGGCGTGGTTTTCCGCGCCGATCAAAGCCGAGCGCAAGGCGTTCCGCGAGGCCGTGCGCGCGGAAAAGTACGACGCTATCATCGATGCCCAGGGGCTGGTGAAGAGCGCCGCGCTGGTCACCCGACTGGCCCGCGGCGTGAAGCACGGTATGGACTGGCAGACCGCCCGCGAGCCGCTGGCGAGCCTGTTTTACAACCGTCGTCACCATATCGCTAAACAGCAGCACGCCGTTGAGCGCACCCGCGAGCTGTTCGCGAAAAGCCTCGGCTACGCGAAGCCGGAAACCCAGGGCGACTACGCGATCGCCCGCCATTTTTTGCGTCAGGCTGACCCGTCCGCTGCGCCGTATCTGGTGTTCCTCCACGCCACAACGCGCGATGATAAACACTGGCCGGAAGAGAACTGGCGGGCGCTTATCGCCCTGCTTGCCGACAGCGGCGTACGCATCAAACTGCCGTGGGGCGCCCCCCATGAAGAGGCGCGGGCCGGACGCCTGGCGGAAGGGCACGATTTTGTCGACGTCCTGCCGCGCATGAGCCTGGAGCAGGTAGCCCAGGTGCTGGCCGGCGCGCGCGGGGTCGTTTCCGTCGACACGGGGCTGAGCCATCTCACCGCCGCGCTCGATAAACCGAACTTCACGCTGTACGGCCCGACCGATCCGGGGCTGATTGGCGGCTACGGTAAAAATCAGCACGTGGTGCGCCCGGAAAGCGGCAGCAGCACGGGCGATATTCCCGCGTCCCGGGTTCGGCAACTGTTGAAATCTCAGGAACTGGCTTAATGGGTTCATTATTTAAGCAGATCTATCGCTACACGCATCGACGCGCCTTTCGCCATAACGAAAATCTCTGGCCGTTTACCCATATCACGCGCGCGGCGAGCGGCGAAATCCGCACCCTGAAATACAAAGGGAAAGCGGTTCCGCTGGTCAATCTCAGCGAACTGAAGGATAGCGCTCAGGGCGAGGTGCTGCTGACCGCCACCGGCCCCTCTACGCGCCGCATCGATTTTACGCTGCTGCCGAAAAGTATTCCGGTGATGGGGGTGAACGGCGCCTGGCATCTCTCTGATAAAATTAAATTTTCGCTCTATACCATCGTGGATATGGAGTTTTACGATAAAAAACCGGACGTGATCCGTTCGGTGATTAGCCAGGCTGACATTGTGCTCTTCACCACCATGCACGGTATCGCCAAAATCCTCGACCGCCACGGCGCAGAGCTTCGCTGTCGTTTGGCATTAATTGAAGACGCCTGTTATAAAATTTATCAGCCCAAAGTCGCCAAAAACGCGATACAGCAGGCCTGGCGCGGCGTCCCCGCGCTACGCTTTCATCCGCAAAGGCAGGATATTTGCTTTAGCACCGACATTCGTCACGGCATTTTCGATGCCGGAACCGTGGTCTACTGGGCACTGCAAATTCTGATGTGGCTGGGATTTAAAACCATTCTGATAAGCGGGCTGGATATGAGTAATTTCAACCAGCCGCGATTCTACGAAACGGAACAGGATAAACTCCCCTCCTGGCTGGCAAATAAGGTGGATGACCTGGTCATGCCGTCCTTTTCGCACGCTGCCAACGTGCTGCAACAAAACCATATTCGGGTCGTCAACTTCTCGTTAGAAAGCGCGGTTCCGGAAACGATTTTCGAAAAGGTTTCTTTTGATGAGTACTTTAAAAATAAGTAATTACGCCAGACAGGGCTACACCGTTTTCTTCACTTTGTTTCTGTTTTTTAGCGCTATTTTCTGCGTATCAACCCGGACAAATAACCTCCTTCATTTATCTATTTTGCTCTTTTTGCTTTCACTGCTTAACAAAGACAATCGTCAGGCAATAGCGGAAAGCATCCGCCAGCGGTGGCCGGTTTATAGCCTGCTGGTCGTATTCTGCGTGTACTATGCGCTGAGCAATATTTGGGGGCAGACGCCGCAGCATATCGATTCCCCTCTGACCCACGGCACCTATTTAATTTTCTATCTTCTGCTGCTGACAACGCTACTTGGCCATCCCCGGACCCGACATCTGGCGCTGCTGAGCGTCGTGGCCGGGATTACGGTACTCTCCGTCTGGACGATGGCGATCGACTTCACGCTGGTCCTCAAGGAACGCCTGGTTTCGCCGGAGAATCCCGGCCCGACCAACGTGATCGACCTGGCGGGCTATTGCGGTATCGGTATCCTTATTTGCGCGATGCTGCTGAAGGAGAAAGGCAGCCACCTGCTGTATGTGCCGATGGCTATCATGCTGGTGATGCTGTTTCTGACCCAAAGCCGCGGCCCGATTATCGCGCTGCTGGTGGCGTTTGTTTGCACCCTGCACCTGCACGTCTTTACCCGCCGCAACCTTCTGATTGTCGCCGCGTTAGCGTTGGTTCTGGGCGCGCTTTTCTTCTTTACGCCAACGGGAGACCTGCTGCTGGCGCGCTTTGAAGAGCTGGGCACCCAAAGCGGATTGCGCTTGAGTATCTGGCACCATACGCTCCAGGAAGTGGCCAGCCAGCCGTGGCTGGGTCGGGGCTTTGACTACGAGCTGAACTTTACCAACTACAGCGGCGAGCATATCACTACCACCCACAGCGTCTATCTTGGTGCTCTGTTGAAAGGCGGCATAATCGGCCTGGCGCTGCTGCTGGCGGTGATTGCCGGAGGGTTATGGCAGGCATGGCGTAAACAGCAGGATGGCCGCTACGGGCTGGCGATTTTTATCTATGCGCTGATTTTTATGGCCTCGCAGGGCATGTTTATCATCAGCAACCCTCGCGAAAGCTGGCCGCTGTTTTGGCTGCCGCTGGGCATCGCGCTGAGCGGCAGCCTGAAGGCGAAACGCTAAGAGAAGGGCCCGCAGCGGGCCCTTTTTTATGCCTGCTGGCGAGCGGCGATCAGGGCATCCACCTGCGCTTTGATCGCCGGCCAGACCGCGTCAATGGTCATGTCGGCGACGTTAGTCTCTTCGCAGACAATTTGTCTGGCCTTGTCATAACCCGGCGCCCAAATGGTATAGCCCGGCAAACCGGTATCTTTGAGTTTACGTTTGTTGTAAACCGCCACCATGGGCTTGTCGAACGCGCGAGCAATATGCACGATGGCGGTATCCGCCGTAATCACCAGATCGCAGTGGCGAACAATCTCAACCGCTGAATTAATATTGCTATCTGGCAGATGCAGCGCCGTTTCCAGATTAAGCTGACGAATTTTCTCGCTATGCCCGACCATCACGACGCTGATTTTATAAGGGAGCGTATATAAGCGTTCAATCAGAGCAGAAACCTGATGACGGCAAAAGTCTTTATCCGTTGAGGCGGTAAACGGGTTTATGGCAATACAGAGCTGACTCCCCTTGTGCTGAGCCAGCAGTGTTTTGACTCTTTCCCGCTCAAAAGCATCGCCGGGCAGATGATAGTGGTAATGAGGGTGTTCTATACCAAATAGCCTGGCGACGGCTTTATAGCGCGCGGAAATATGGCTGCTGCTGTCCAGAAAAGGGATGGAGTGATCGTAAAGCTTATATTCTTGTTTATTAAAACCGATAACGCAGCCAGGGCGTAAATCAGCCAGCAGTTTAAAACGCTCGTAGGTTTTCACGTCATCAAAATCAACGACCGCGTCAAATCCTGCCGCACGCAGTGCGTTTAACGGCATCCGCGGCTGATATAAATAAACCTGCTCAAGAAAATCCGCACCGGCAAGCATCTGCTTACAAACCGGCCCGGTAAGAACCGAAACCTTATAGCCCCGGTCAGCTAAAAGCTTTGCGCAGCCGGTCGTTACGACCATATCCCCAACTTTGTCATCCAGGCGCAATAATAAAACATGCTGAATCTTCGCGGAATTAAAGGGCTGGCGTGCGCTTTTATTTCTGTAACGATAGTTAATTAAATTAAACTTAATTTCGCGGAAGAAGGCATTTTTCTTCCGCGTAAACTGCTTCACGATACGCATACGGTACCTGGTTGTGATCTTTTATCGCTGTGTGAGTTTCTGTTGGTAGTACTCCGCCAACGTCATTCCCTTCACCTGCGGCGCCAGCCAGCTGAAAAAAGCGTCCAGATCGGCATATAAGCGCTCGATATCCTGCTCGTTTTTAAACGTTGGGCTGCCGCCGGGCATGTACTCTGAAGAGTGGAGCATATATTCGACGTAGTCATTACCCTGAGTCAACGTTTGTTCGACCACTTTTTTCATCGTCTCAACGTTGCCGCCCATCGGACGCAGCCAGTGTACCGACGGCGAGCGTACTTTGCCGCGCAGGCGATCGTAGCCCTGCTTCAGGCTATTCATCCACGCGGAATGCTTGTACTGAATGCTCATCGGCACTTCCAGCAGCGATGATTGCCCTTCACGACGGATATCATTCTCGTCAAGAAAATAGGCGTGCTGCGGGAAATGACGGTAATCGGTACCGCCGTCGCCCTGCGGCGCGCCTTTCGCCGTCTTCCAGTTCACCCTCGGGGTAACCGAGCAATCCACCAGATAGCCATACTCCACCAGCAGACGCGCGTAGCGCTCGTCAAACGCCCAGCGCCCGGCGCGATGGCTGACCATTTTGGTCTGGAAGGTGTCCTCCAGCAGACGGGTCATATAGTCGACTTTTGCCCGCATCGCCGCATCGCTGTACTCGATCAAATACGGTTTATGTCGCCAGTCGTCATCGGTGAGCGGATCGGTCGGCGGGCTGTTCCACGCGTGGAGATGCATACCGATTTCCGCGGTTCCCCGGGCGATCGCATCTTTGGCAAATTCGATATAAACCGGGTCGATGGCCATTTCATAGTTGGTCAACCAGACCGGTTTAAAACCATACTTTTCGCAAAGCTGCTGAAAACGCGGTAGATAGCGCGCATTCTCGGTGGTGATGCTGTCATGTTTTTGCCAGAGGTTATCACCCTCTGTATCAATCGTGATGAGAAATGCGGGTTTGTGCACGAAAACGTCCTCAGGCCATACGTATCGGGTCATGGTAGAGCAAGACAAGGCTTCTCTCAATCTATCTGATCCCCTAGAATCGGAGCCCTGCCCCTGAATGAAGAATAGAGAATGACGCCTGAAACCCGCACTTCCGGCCGCGTGAACCCGGCGCGAATCCTGGTTATTAAGCTTCGCCATCATGGCGATATGTTATTGATAACGCCGCTTATTCACGCGCTTAAGCAGCAATATCCCGCCGCCAGCGTGGATGTGCTGCTTTATGAAGAAACCCGGGATATGCTCGCAGCGAATACGGATATCCGCCACATTTACGGCATTGACCGGCGCTGGAAAAAACAGGGCGCCGGCCATCAGCTGAAGATGGAGTGGCGGCTGATTCGCACGCTCCGCCAGCAGCGCTACGATATGGTGCTCAATCTTGCCGATCAGTGGCCCAGCGCGATCATCACCAAACTGACCGGGGCGGCCATCCGTATCGGCTTTGACTTTCCGAAGCGTCGCCACCCGGCCTGGCGTTTTTGCCATACCGCCCTCGCCTCAACCGAGCGGCATAACCAGCTGCATACCGTGCAGCAGAATCTGTCGATTCTGGCGCCGCTTGGGCTGGATATTGCTGACGCGCCGGCGACGATGGGCTACAGCGAGCAGGACTGGCGCGCCAGCCGCGCGCTGCTGCCGGCAGGATTTCAGGATAACTATATCGTCATTCAGCCAACCTCCCGCTGGTTCTTTAAGTGCTGGCGCGAAGGGCGGATGAGCGCCCTGATAAACGCGCTTTCTGAAGCAGGCTACCCGGTCGTGCTGACCTCCGGCCCTGACGCCAGAGAGAAGCAGATGATCGACACCATTATGGCGGGCTGCCCCAATGCTCGCCTGCACTCCCTCGCCGGGCTGCTCACCCTGCGCCAGCTGGCGTCCGTCATCGACCATGCCCGCCTGTTTATCGGCGTCGACTCCGTGCCGATGCATATGGCCGCCGCGCTCGGTACGCCGCTGGTGGCGCTATTCGGCCCCTCCAAGCTCACCTTCTGGCGTCCATGGCAGGCGCAGGGCGAGGTGATTTGGGCGGGTGATTTCGGAGCGATTCCCGATCCTGACGACATTGATACCAACACCAACGAACGCTTTCTCGATTTAATCCCCACCGACGCGGTTATCGCGGCGGCGAAAAAGGTACTGGCATGAGTAAATTCAGGCTGGCTCTGGTACGCCAGAAGTATCGCCCGGACGGCGGCGCGGAGCGCTTTGTCTCCCGCGCGCTGGAAGCCCTCGACGACAGCGATCTTGAACTGAACGTCATCACCCGCGAATGGCAGGGGCCGGTGAAGCCCGAGTGGAACATCCACATCTGCAATCCGCGCAAATGGGGGCGGATCAGCCGCGAGCGAGGATTTGCCGACGCCGCCCGCCAGCTGTGGCAGCGCGAAGCCTTCGATCTGGTGCAAAGCCACGAGCGTATCCCCGGCTGCGACCTGTACCGCGCCGGAGACGGCGTGCACCGCCGCTGGCTGCAGCAGCGCTCGCGCATTTTGCCCGGCTGGAAAAGCCGCCTGCTGTTTGCCGACCGCTACCATCGCTATGTGATGCAGGCCGAGCGCGACATGTACCAGGACGCGCACCTGCGCGGCGTTATCTGCAACGCGGAGATGATTAAACGCGAGATTATTGAAGACTTCGGCCTGCCGGCGGAAAAAATCCACGTTATCTATAACGCTATCGATAACCAGCGTTTTCTGCCGCCGACGGAAGAAGCCTTTGTCGCGCTGCGCGCCAAATGGAATCTGCCGATCCAGGCGACCTGCCTGATCTACGTCGGCTCCGGCTTTGAGCGCAAGGGGCTGGATGCGGCGATCCGCGCCATCGCCCCGACCAACCGCTACCTGCTGGTGGTGGGCAAAGATAAAGAGCAGGGCCGCTATCAGCAGCTGGCGAAAACGCTGAACTGCGAGGAGCGGGTGCGCTTCTTCGGCATGCAGTCGGAAACCCTGCCGTTCTATCAGATGGCCGACGGCCTGCTGCTGCCGACGCTGTACGATCCGTTTCCCAACGTCATTCTCGAAGCGATGGCCTGCGGCCTGCCGGTGATTACGACTACCGGCTGCGGCGGCGCGGAGTTTATTGTTCAGGGCAGCAATGGCTACGTTTGCGATGCGCTGGATATCCCGGCCCTGCAGGAGTCGGTTAGCGCCCTGCCCGCCCGGGCGTTAGGCTCTGCGCAAGGCGAACGCGCCCGCGAGCGCATCATGACCTGCACCAGCGAACGTCTCTCGGCGCAGCTGCTCTCCCTCTATCAGGATTTGGTGAAATAACGATGCGCATACTGTTTGTTATCGACGGCCTGCCCGGCGGCGGCGCGGAAAAAGTCGTGCTGACGCTGGCAGCGCATTTTCTTAGCCAGGGTGAACAGGTATCACTTTTTTCCCTGCGCGACGTCTGCGATTATCCGCTGCCGGAAGGGCTGGATTATCAGGTCATCGCCGATCGCTGCCGCAAGCCGTGGCGCAAGCTGACGGAGCTGTCCCGGCGCGCGCGCCAGCTTGATGCGGCAATCGAGAAAGCAGAACAGCAGGGCCGTTTCGATCTGGTGCTCTCGAATCTGCATAAAACCGACCGCATTGTCTCCCGCAGCCGCCTGCTGAACGGGCGCAACGTCTGGTTTTGCCTGCACGGCGTGTTCTCCGCGTCCTATCTCGGACACCGCAGCGGTTTTGACCGCTGGCTGAAACAGCAGAAAATCGGGCGCGTTTACCGGGGACGCAACGTCGTCGCCGTCTCCGATGCGGTAGGTCAAGACCTGGTCGAGCAGTTCGCCATTCGCCCGGCCCAGCTGAAAACCATCTATAACCCGTTTGATATCCCCGCTCTGCGCGCCGCGGCTGAAGAACCCAGCCAGCGCCCCGACGGCGACTATATTATCCACGTGGGCCGCTTTCATCCCGGTAAACGCCACGACCGCCTGATTGAGGCCTATGCGCAAAGCGGTATCGATGCGCCGCTGGTGCTGCTGGGGCAGGGAAAACCGGAACAAGAACAGCGCCTGCGCCAGCTGGCGCAGCAGCTACAGGTTGCCGATCGCGTCCTGTTTAAGGGCTTCCAGAAAAACCCGCTGCCGTGGATTAAAGGCGCGCGGATGCTGGTCCTCAGCTCCGATAGCGAAGGCTTTGGCAACGTGGTGGTTGAGGCGCTGCTGCTGGATACGCCGGTCGCCAGCACCCGCTGCCCGGGCGGCGTGACCGAGATCCTCACCGGCGAGCTGTCGCGTGGCCTGGCGGATCTCAACAGCCCGGCGCTGGCTCAGACGATGCAAAGCATTTACCATAGCCCGCCGGCCATCGACGCAGCGGCGCTGGAGAAGTTCAGCGTGGCATCGATTTGTCAGCAGTATCGTCAGCTGCGCAGCGCCTGACGCCGTTATTCAACCAGGATCGAATGAGTTATGAGTCAAACGCCTTTACTAAGCATCGTAGCCGCCGTCTATAACGGCGAAAAATTCCTTGCGCAATTCTTTGAGAGCCTTGAGCAACAGCAGCTGGAAAGCTATGAACTGATCCTGGTGAACGACGGGTCGACGGACGGCAGCCTTGCGGTTATCGACCAGTGGAAAGACCGCCTGCAAAACGTGCTCGTGCTGGAGCAGGAAAACCAGGGCGTGTCGGTGGCGCGCAATACCGGCCTCGCCGCGGCGACGGGTAAGTACCTGACCTTCCCGGATATCGACGATAAGCTTTACCCGGGCATGTACCGTACGCTTCTGGAGATGGCGGAAAAGGGCAATCTAGACGTCGCCACCTGCAACGGCCGCTACGTCTACGAGACGAAAAAAGATATCCATCCTATTTTCCCGCTGGACCGGCTACAGTCGACCGGCGTTTTGCCCGGCCACGTCTGGTTAAAGCAGGCGCTGGATTCTCGTAAGTTCCTGCATGTCACCTGGCTGAATATCTACCGCCGGGAGTTTATCGCGAGCCACCGCTTCCACTTTGAGCCTGGCCTGCGCCATCAGGATATTCCCTGGACCACCGAAGTGCTGCTGGCAGCAGAACGCGTGCAGTACACCAGCGAACAGTTCTACGATTACTATATTCACTCGGAATCGGTGTCGCATAAGCCGGACAACGACGACACGCTGATGCGTTCAGCGCGCCACTATATGAAGATTCTTGAGATGCTGGACGCCATCAACCAGCGTTATCCGGACAAGGTTCGCGATATTTCCGCCTGCCGCTGGCAGATCGCCAAAGAGGGGCTGGGGATTATTCATACCTTCGATAGCATGAAAGATGAGTCAAAAAAGCATATTATCATTAAAGAGTTCTTTGACCGCGGTATCTGGCGCCTGATCTGGAAAAACGCCCGTACGTTCCGTCTACGCTGGCGTCTTGGACGCCGCTATCTGCGCATCAAGCGCTATCGCGACGCGGCTTAATACTGAATCCCTTAGTTTCCGCCAAAGAGATAGCTTTACGCGGGTTAAATGCTTAGAATTTGCCCGCAAAAACATAAATACGGATAAATCGCTTGGAATTGCTTTATACCGCCCTACTTTACCTCATTCAGCCGCTGGTGTGGCTGCGACTGCTGTTACGCAGCCGTAAGGCCCCTGCCTATCGTAAACGCTGGAAGGAACGTTATGGCTTCTGCCAGAACAAGGTAGAACCGGGTGGCATCCTGCTGCATTCCGTTTCCGTAGGTGAAACGCTGGCGGCGATTCCGCTGGTGCGCGCGCTACGCCACCGTTACCCCTATCTGCCGATCACCGTCACCACCATGACGCCAACCGGCTCTGAACGCGCCATGTCCGCTTTCGGCAAAGACGTGCATCACGTCTATCTGCCTTACGATCTGCCCGGCGCGATGAACCGTTTCTTCAATACCGTTCAGCCGAAGCTGGTTATCGTCATGGAAACCGAACTGTGGCCGAACATGGTCGCCACGCTGCATAAGCGTAAAATCCCGCTGGTAATCGCCAACGCCCGCCTCTCCGAACGCTCGGCGAAAGGCTATGCCAAACTGGGGAAATTTATGCGTCGGCTGCTGAGCCGCATTACCCTTATCGCCGCGCAGAATGAAGAAGACGCCAGCCGCTTTATCGCTCTTGGCCTGAAACGCAATCAGCTGGCGGTCACCGGCAGCCTGAAGTTTGATATTTCGGTCACGCCAGAGCTGGCGGCTCGCGCCATCACCCTGCGCCGCCAGTGGGCGCCGCATCGCCAGGTATGGATTGCCACCAGCACCCACGACGGCGAAGAACAAATTATTCTTCAGGCGCATAAGCAGCTGCTGGAGCGTTTTCCCAACCTGCTGCTGATCCTTGTCCCGCGCCATCCGGAGCGCTTCGGCGACGCCCGCGAGATGGTGCAGAAAGCGGGAATGAGCTACACCCTGCGCAGCACCGGCGAAATCCCGTCGAACAGTACCCAGGTGGTGATTGGCGATACCATGGGCGAGCTGATGCTGCTGTACGGTATTGCCGACCTCGCGTTTGTCGGCGGTAGCCTGGTGGAGCGCGGCGGCCATAACCCGCTGGAGCCCGCCGCCCATGCGATACCGGTACTGATGGGTCCGCACACGTTCAACTTCAAAGATATCTGCGCCAAGCTGCAGCAGGACGATGGACTGATTACCGTCACCGACGCCGACTCGCTGGTAACGCAGGTGTCTAACCTGCTGACCGATGAAGATTACCGTCTGTGGTACGGTCGCCATGCGGTGGAAGTTCTGCACCAAAACCAGGGCGCGCTTTCCCGTCTGCTACAGTTATTGCAACCCTATCTGCCGCAGCGGAGCCACTAATGTCGCCTCGACTCTCGGTCGTGATGATTGCCAAAAACGCGGCGGATCTGCTGCCTGATTGTCTGGCGTCGGTAAGTTGGGCCGATGAGATAGTGCTGCTGGATTCCGGCAGCAGCGACAACACCGTCGAACTCGCCCGCAGCCAGGGCGTTCAGGTGCATGTCGATCGCGACTGGCAGGGCTACGGTATTCAGCGTCAGCGCGCCCAGGCCTACGCCACCGGCGACTACGTGCTGATGATCGATACCGACGAGCGCGTCACTCCGGAGCTTGCGCAGTCTATCCGCAGCGTGCTGGCCGCGCCGCAAACCGGCGCGATATACAGCATCGCCCGGCGCAACTATTTCCTTGGCCGCTTTATGCGCCACAGCGGCTGGTACCCCGACCGCGTGATGCGCCTGTACGAACGCGACCGTTACCGCTATAACGATAATCTGGTCCACGAATCTCTCGACGCCCAGGGCGCGCGGGTTATCGAACTCGCGGGCGACCTGCTGCATCTGACCTGCCGTGATTTCTCCGGCTTTCAGCAAAAGCAGCTGGCCTACGCCGCCGCCTGGGCGCAGGAGCGCCATCAGAGAGGCAAAAAGACCTCGCTGGCCGCTATCTTCGGCCATACGCTGGGCGCCTTTGTGAAAACGCTGCTGCTGCGCGGGGGCATTCTGGATGGGAAACAAGGTTGGCTGCTGGCGGTGGTCAACGCACAATACACGTTTAATAAATACACCGAGCTGTGGGCCATGAGCCGCGGCTACTCGGAGAAAGTGTCATTATGAGCACAAAAGCGATCTATCCGGGAACCTTCGACCCTATCACCAACGGCCATATCGATATCGTCACCCGCGCGGCCAGCATGTTCGATAAGGTGCTGCTGGCTATCGCCGCCAGCCCGAGCAAAAAGCCGATGTTCACTCTCGACGAGCGCATCGCGCTGGCCACCCAGGCAACGGCGCATCTGGTCAACGTTGAGGTTATTGGCTTCAGCGATTTAATGGCCAATTTTGCCCGCGCGCAGCAGGCGAACATTTTAATTCGCGGCCTGCGGGCGGTGGCAGATTTTGAATATGAGATGCAGCTGGCGCATATGAACCGTCATTTGATGCCGACGCTGGAGAGCGTGTTTCTGATGCCGTGCAAAGAGTGGTCGTTTATCTCCTCTTCGCTGGTGAAAGAAGTGGCGCGCCACCAGGGCGACGTCTCTCACTTTCTGCCGGCAAACGTTCACCAGGCGCTGCTGAAGAAGCTGTAATCCTGCGCCATCGGGGCTCTTCCCGGAGGCGATGCTGCGCATCTGTCCGGGCTACCGGACCAAGCGCAGCCCTGTAGCCCGGCTAAGCGCAGCGCAAGCCGGGTTCACGGCAACCCCCGCACTTTACTTCTGACACTGGCGGCAATAAAACGTCGCCCGCTGGGCGTGTTTACTGCCGATAACCGGCGTCCCGCAAATGCGGCACGGCTCGCCCTTGCGGCCATACACCTGCAGCTCCTGGGCAAAGTAGCCCGGTTTACCGTCACTTTGCAGGAAATCTTTCAGCGTCGTCCCGCCCTGTTCGATGGAGCGCAGCAGGACCAGCTTAATCACTTTCACCAGCTGCTCGCACTCCTCGCGCGACAGTGAAGAGGCCAGCCTGTCGGGGTGAATGCCCGCCGAAAAGAGCGATTCGCTGGCGTAGATATTGCCCACCCCGACCACCAGCTTATTGTCCATTAGCCAGGGCTTAATCGCGGTTTTTTTCTTCGCGCACTTCGCCTGCAGATAATCGGCGTTGAACTCATCGCTCAGCGGCTCCGGCCCCAGATGCGCCAGCACCGGATGCCCTTCCAGCGCTTTGGTCCACAGCCAGGCGCCAAAACGACGCGGGTCGGTATAGCGCAGCACCTTGCCGTTACTCATCACCAGGTCCACGTGATCGTGTTTTTCCGCGGGCAGCTCTTCGCTCAGGATACGCAGGCTTCCCGACATCCCAAGGTGGACGATAATCCAGCCGTCGGGCAGTTCCAGCAGCAGATATTTAGCGCGGCGGCGTACGCTGAGCACCGGAACGTCGCTCAGACGATAGATCTCTTCAGAAACGGGCCAGCGCAGGCGCCCGTTGCGCACAACGGCGTGCAGGATGGTGGCTCCCACCAGGTGCGGCTCAATGCCGCGGCGGCTGGTTTCTACTTCAGGTAATTCAGGCATTCTTTTCTCGAACAAAAACGGCAGGATGCACTATCTTACCGCGTTCAGCGACGAGGTTCAGGGCAATTATTGTTCAGCATGCTCTTCCGCCTGGCGCAGGGGGTAAACGTTCGCCAGCGCCAACGGTGTAGACGGTAGCGTAGTCTTGATAACAAAAAACCCCGCCGAGGCGGGGTTTTTCTTTACAAGGAATCTAAAATTATTTGATTTTAGCTTCTTTGTATAAAACGTGCTGACGGACAACTGGATCGAACTTTTTCAGTTCCAGTTTTTCCGGCTTAGTACGTTTGTTCTTCGTGGTGGTATAGAAGTGACCAGTACCAGCAGAAGAAACCAGCTTGATTTTCTCACGAATACCTTTAGCCATGACTTATTTCCTCTAAGTACTTAGTACTTTTCGCCACGGGCACGCAGTTCGGACAGAACTGTATCGATGCCTTTCTTATCAATAACACGCATACCTTTAGCAGATACGCGCAGGGTGACAAAACGCTTCTCGCTCTCAACCCAGAAACGGTGAGAGTGCAGGTTCGGCAGGAAACGGCGTTTAGTCGCGTTCAGTGCGTGGGAACGGTTGTTACCGGTCACCGGACGCTTGCCAGTAACTTGGCAGACTCGGGACATGTCTATTCTCCAAAAATCAAATTAGCTCGAGCTTCGTATGGGGTATTGGCGCCTCGTCAGGCTTTACAGCCCGGTCATCGCAGTTCTAAGCGAACTCTCGATTGCCAGGCCCAAATGCCAAACCCGAGATTCTCAAAGGTGGCGTAGTATACGCTGACTCGGCGATGTGCTCAAGTCCCGAACAGACAAAGATCCCGATGGATCGCGCGATCGGGGCTAAATCCAGCCGCGTTCAGCAAAAGATACGTACGCTCCGCGGCCAATAACAAGGTGATCCAGCACACGTATATCCATGAATCGACAACATTTTATCACTCTTTCGGTAATCAACCTGTCGGCCTTGCTCGGCTCAGGACTACCGGATGGATGATTATGTGCCAGGATCACCGCGGCGGCGTTCACTTTGATGGCTTCGCGTACGATTTCTCGCGGATGCACCTCAACGTGGCTAAGAGTACCAGAAAAAAGGCGGCTATGTTTCAATACCCGGTTCTGATTATCTAAAAAGATCACCATGAAGATCTCACGCTCTTCGTCGGCCAGCTGGCTTTGCAGAAATTCCCGCGTCATCGACGGGGTAACCAGCGAGGGTTCTTCCGTCATTCGCAGGCTAAAATAGCGTCGCGCCAGTTCAGCAATCCCTTTTAGCTGCGCATATTTCGCCAGACCAATGCCTTCCACCTCTGCAAACTGCGACTCCTCCGCCGATAGCAGGCCGTACAGCGAGCCAAAACGCTGTAGCAGCTCCCGCGAAAATGTCATCACGTCCTGCGTGCGGGTACCGGTACGTAAAAATAGCGCCAACAGCTCAATATCCGACAAAACTTCGATACCGTAGCGCTGCATCTTTTCCCTCGGCATGAGGGATTCTTGTATTTCCATCGCGGCATCTCCTTCCCACTGCGCGCTATCCTGGCACAGCCTTTTTGCGCCGCCGAGACGCAAGTTTTATCCCTGCGTAGCGCCTCGCAAAGTGTATCTCCGCGAGGCACACGATGCCGTCAGGATTGTGATAAGATGCGCGAATTCTGGTGTACCGCAACAGGAAAAAATCATGATGAGTCTGGCTGGTAAAAAGATCGTTCTTGGCGTGAGCGGCGGCATTGCTGCCTATAAAACGCCGGAACTGGTGCGCCGCCTGCGTGACCGCGGCGCGGATGTCCGCGTCGCCATGACGGAAGCCGCAAAAGCCTTCATTACGCCATTAAGTCTACAGGCGGTATCCGGTTATCCGGTTTCCGACAGCCTGCTCGACCCGGCCGCCGAAGCGGCGATGGGCCATATTGAGCTGGGGAAATGGGCCGACCTGGTCATTCTCGCCCCCGCCACCGCCGACCTAATCGCTCGCGTCGCGGCAGGGATGGCCAACGATCTCGTTTCGACGATTTGTCTCGCTACGCCCTCGCCGGTCGCCGTCGTGCCCGCCATGAATCAGCAGATGTATCGCGCCGCCGCCACTCAGCATAATCTGGACGTCATTGCCGCCCGCGGTCTGCTGGTCTGGGGCCCGGACAGCGGCAGCCAGGCCTGCGGCGATGTTGGCCCGGGGCGGATGCTGGACCCGCTGACCATTGTGGATATGGCCGCGCAGCATTTCTCGCCTGTCAAAGATTTGCAACATCTGAACATCATGATTACCGCGGGCCCCACCCGCGAGCCGCTGGATCCGGTGCGTTATATCACCAATCACAGTTCTGGTAAGATGGGCTTCGCGATTGCCGCCGCCGCCGCGCGCCGCGGGGCGAACGTCACGCTGGTGAGCGGCCCGGTTTCGCTGCCTACGCCGCCGTTTGTACACAGAATTGATGTCACCACCGCGCTGGAAATGGAAGCCGCGGTGCAAAACAGCGCGCCTCAGCAGCATATTTTTATTGGCTGTGCGGCGGTCGCTGACTACCGTGCGGTCGCCATCGCCGAAGAAAAAATCAAAAAACAAGGTGATGAATTAACCCTGAAAATGGTTAAAAATCCGGATATCGTCGCAGGGGTCGCCGCGCTTAAGGCCAACCGCCCTTACGTCGTTGGGTTTGCCGCCGAAACAAATAATGTGGAAGAATACGCACGGCAAAAGCGAGCCCGCAAAAATCTTGATCTGATTTGCGCCAATGATGTTTCTCAGCCAAATCAGGGATTTAACAGCGACAGCAATGCATTACACCTTTTCTGGCAGGAGGGAGATAAGCGCTTACCACTTGAGCGCAAGGAACTCCTGGGCCAATTATTACTCGACGAGATCGTTACCCGTTATGATGAAAAAAATCGACGTTAAGATTCTGGACCCGCGTGTTGGTCAGCAATTTCCGCTGCCGACCTATGCCACCTCCGGCTCCGCCGGACTTGACCTGCGAGCCTGTCTCGATGACGCCGTAGAGCTGGCTCCTGGCGCAACGACCCTCGTGCCAACCGGTCTGGCGATTCATATTGCCGATCCCTCTCTGGCGGCGGTGATTCTCCCGCGCTCCGGACTGGGCCATAAGCACGGCGTCGTACTGGGTAACCTGGTCGGTCTGATTGATTCTGACTATCAGGGCCAGCTGATGGTTTCCGTCTGGAACCGCAGCCAGCAGAGCTTCAGCATCGAACCCGGCGAGCGTATCGCGCAAATGGTGTTTGTGCCCGTTGTGCAGGCAGAATTTAACCTGGTGGAAGATTTTGACGCCACCGATCGCGGCGAAGGCGGCTTCGGTCACTCAGGGCGTCAATAAGCCCGGCGATAGACAAAACTCTTTCGGGGCGCTGCCGGCAAAAGGGCTGCCTGAAGGATGAAGTGGAACCAGCATCGCAAAGCGCACTAATGCAATAACATCACCGCAGGCAACAGCTTGCGGTCGCTTTGTGGGTGCCTGCCTGACAAGTGCTTTTTTTCAGGGGTATTTTAAAACATGGCAGAAAAACAAACTGCGAAAAGGAATCGTCGCGAAGAAATACTTCAATCTCTGGCGCTAATGCTTGAATCCAGCGATGGAAGTCAGCGCATTACCACAGCGAAACTGGCGGCGTCCGTTGGCGTATCCGAAGCGGCTCTGTATCGGCACTTCCCGAGCAAGACCCGCATGTTTGACAGCCTGATTGAATTTATCGAAGACAGCCTGATTACGCGCATCAATTTGATTTTAAAAGATGAAAAAGACACCTCAGCGCGCCTGCGTCTGATTGTGCTGTTGATTCTTGGGTTTGGCGAGCGTAATCCTGGGCTGACAAGAATTCTGACCGGCCATGCGCTGATGTTTGAACAGGACCGGCTTCAGGACCGCATCAATCAGCTGTTCGAGCGCATTGAAGTTCAGCTGCGTCAGGTGTTGCGTGAAAAGAAAATGCGCGAAGGCGAAGGCTATACCGTCGATGAAGCCCTGCTGGCCAGCCAGCTATTGGCATTCTGCGAAGGGATGCTATCGCGCTTTGTGCGCAGCGAGTTTAAATATCGCCCGACGGACGATTTTGACGCCCGCTGGCCGCTGGTCGCCGCCCAGCTGAAATAATTCTCGCCGGTCTCTGTGCAGCCCGAAGGGCTGCATCTCTTCCCGCAGGAATGCCCGGCATTATCCGCATTGATACCCAGGCGCTCTTCTCGCCTCGGCTGGCCGTTTTGCCAGCAATCGACCCGACAGACCGTTGCCTGCCGGGCAGATGTTTATACGCCGTACGCTTCGCGATAGGCGCGAACGGCAGTCAGGTGTTCAGCCATTTCCGGCTTCTCTTCCAGATAGCTAATCAGGTCTTTCAGCGTCACGATGGAAATTACTTTACAGCCGTAGTCGCGCTCAACTTCCTGAATCGCGGAGATTTCGCCGCGTCCGCGTTCCTGACGATCCAGAGAGATCAGTACGCCGGCCAGCTCAGCGCCGTTGGCCTGAATAATTTCCATCGATTCCCGAATCGCGGTGCCTGCGGTAATCACATCATCCACCAGCATGACGCGGCCCTGCAGCGCGCTCCCCACCAGGTTTCCGCCCTCGCCGTGAGTCTTCGCCTCTTTGCGGTTAAAGCAGTAAGGCAGATCGCGGTCATGGTGTTCCGCCAGCGCGACCGCCGTGGTCGTGGCGATAGGGATGCCTTTATAGGCCGGGCCGAACAGCAGGTCAAAATCAATCCCGGAATCCACCAGCGCTTCGGCGTAAAAACGGCCTAACAGTGCCAGATCGCGCCCGGTATTAAACAGGCCGGCGTTGAAGAAATAGGGGCTCTTGCGCCCGGATTTCAGCGTAAACTCGCCAAACTTAAGTACCTGCTTGTTAAGCGCAAACTCAATAAACTGGCGCTGATACGGTTTCATGGATTCGCTCCTCATCTTACTTTTCTACGGACAAAAAAAAGGCGACTTCTCAGTCGCCTTAAAAACTAGTTTTGCAACGCCGCCTTCTGCGTCGTGACAATGGATTCGATACCCCCCCGGGCCAATGCCAGCAGGGTGAGGAGTTCTTCATGGGTGAACGGCTCGCCTTCCGCCGTACCCTGCACCTCAATGATGCGGCCATCTTCGGTCATCACCACGTTCATATCGGTTTCCGCCGCGGAATCTTCAACGTATTCCAGATCGCAAATCGCTTCGCCATTCACGATGCCTACGGAGACCGCCGCCACCATTCCTTTCATCGGGTTGGTTTTCAGCTTACCGGCCGCGACCAGCTTATTCAGCGCATCGGCCAGCGCCACGCAGGCTCCGGTGATAGACGCGGTACGGGTGCCGCCGTCTGCCTGCAGCACATCGCAGTCCAGAGTGATGGTGAACTCACCCAGCGCTTTCAGGTCAACCGCAGCGCGCAGCGCACGCGCGATCAGGCGCTGGATTTCCATGGTGCGTCCGCCCTGCTTACCTTTTGCGGCTTCACGCGCGTTACGCGTGTGGGTAGAACGCGGCAGCATGCCGTATTCGGCGGTGATCCACCCCTGGCCCTGGCCTTTCAGAAAGCGCGGCACGCCTTCATCAATAGAAGCGGTGCACAATACTTTCGTGTCACCAAATTCGACCAGCACGGAGCCTTCTGCGTGTTTTGTGTAGTTACGGGTCAGGGTTACTGGGCGCACTTGATTAGCGCTACGGCCTGCTGGACGCATGATGTTCTCCGGCTTGAAACGAATGTGGCTGCGCATTATACGGATAATGCGCGCTTATTCCTATCCTGATAAGGCCTCGAAAGCTATAATCCACCCCACTCTCCTTTAAAAACAGGAACGTCTATGATCCGCAGTATGACCGCCTACGCCCGGCGTGAAATCAAGGGTGAATGGGGTAGCGCCGCGTGGGAACTGCGCTCGGTAAACCAACGATATCTGGAAACCTACTTCCGCCTGCCGGAGCAGTTCCGTAGCCTGGAGCCCGTGGTGCGTGAACGTATTCGCTCCCGTCTGACCCGCGGTAAAGTCGAATGTACCCTGCGTTTTGAGCAGGACCCGAGCGCGCAGGGTGAGCTGATCCTTAACGAAAAACTGGCAAAGCAGCTGGTTAACGCCGCCAACTGGGTCAAAATGCAGAGCGACGAAGGCGAAATCAATCCGGTAGATATTCTGCGCTGGCCTGGCGTGATGTCGGCCCATGAACAGGATCTGGACGCCATTGCCGCCGAAATTCTGGGCGCGTTAAACGGTGCGCTGGATGACTTTATCGTCGCCCGCGAAACCGAAGGCCAGGCGCTGAAAGCGCTGATCGAACAGCGTCTCGACGGCGTGACGGCCGAGGTGGCTAAAGTACGTGCCCATATGCCGGAAATTTTGCAGTGGCAGCGCGAGCGTCTGGTTGCCAAGCTGGAAGATGCGGAAGTGCAGCTGGAAAACAACCGCCTCGAGCAGGAGCTGGTGCTGATGGCGCAGCGTATAGACGTCGCCGAAGAGCTGGATCGTCTGGAAGCGCACGTGAAAGAGACGTGGAATATCCTGAAGAAGAAAGAAGCGGTCGGTCGCCGCCTCGACTTTATGATGCAGGAGTTCAACCGCGAGTCGAACACCCTGGCGTCTAAATCAATCAATGCCGAAGTGACGAACTCCGCCATTGAGCTGAAGGTGCTGATCGAACAAATGCGCGAGCAGATTCAGAACATCGAGTAACGGTTTTTCGCTCGCCAACCCACGCACGGACAAAAGGCCATGGTAAATCATGGCCTTTTATTTTCGCTGCGTTTCAGAAGGCGTAGTTCTTATCCAATATCCGGCAGGTTAAAAATGCCCCTGCGGCGCACAGCAGCGTGGGGGCCAGATAGTTGTGATCCATGTGGGTGAACTCCATCACCAGCGCGACCGCTGTGAGCGGCATCTGCATGGATGCAGCGAGAAACGCCGCCGCGCCGACGAGAGCAAAACTGCCGTAATCTCCGCCGGGAAGCAGCTGTTGCCAGAGCATACACAGCAGCAGGCTGGTCAGGCCGCCGACCGCCAGCCCCGGCGTCAGCAGCCCGCCCTCCGCGCCGCCGCGCAGCACCGCCAGAATCACCACCATTTTCAGCGCCAGCAGCATCGCCGCCCCGGGGAAGCCCAGTTCATCGCTGAGAGCCAGCTGCATAGGCCCTTTACCGTTTCCCGGAAGCTGGGGGAAATAGAGGCTGAGGGCGGCAAGCAGGGAAAACGCCAGCAGACAGAAAACCGGCATCTGCCAGTTGCTTCGAACGTGCGAGCGAGCCGTGCTGGTCGCTTTGCGAAAGAGCCAGGCCCCGGCGCCAAGAATGGGGCCAGCGATAATCGCCCACCAGAGAAATGAATGCGGCAGGATGTCGGAAGTAAAATGGTATTGCGATTCCTCGCCTAACCCGAGCGTTGCCGTCCACGCGGCAATCGCCGAGGTGATAATCGCCGCCAGCGTTTTCTCCCAGCTAAACGACAGCAGCATTACCTCAAGGCTGAATAACGCACCGGCCAGCGGAACGTTATACACCGCCGCCAGGCCCGCACCGGCGCCGCAGGCAACCAGCGTTCGGGTTTCATCCGCCAGCAGTCCCAGCTTACGCGCCACCATCCCTGCCCCCAGCGCGCCCATTTCCCGCGGAGCGACTTCGCGGCCAAGCGGAGAGCCCAGCGCCACGGTGACGATCTGCAACAGGGCATGAATCGTTGTAGTACCCGCAGGCATTGCCACCGAAGGATTTGCCACCGCTGACGCTATTGAGACTCGCTTCTGCCCATAGCGCCCAAGGAGCCACCAGCCGAATCCTGCGATGGCTCCCCCCGCGACGATTGCCGAGAGGCGACGAGGCCAGGATGAATCCGTGACGCCCTGTAGAAATGACTCCGCGCTCACGATCTGCCCGGGGCTGTAGCCAAAGGCCAGGTGCTGAATCGCGTGTAAAATCAGCGCCAGAACCATGCCTGAGATGCCGGCAAGCAGCCCCGTCAGCACAACGGCAATCAGGCGGGTGAGATAGTTTTTATTGCCAGCTGCTGCAGTCATTTTCTCAGGCCCTGAAGGAGGAAAATAAAAGGATAAAGGTCGAGAGTTAAACAACAGGTATTCATCGCGTTTTCAATATCGATACGCATCGACGGCTTTCACATTACTTTTTATAATCACTAGAAATGAATAAATGACAAATGAACCGTTAAATTCAGCCGATTTAAACCGATCGTGCATTAGTTTAATCAGGTTAAATTCATTCACTTTAGAAAATCTCAATCGTGATCTTGCGCACAAATCGTTAACCTTCCGCCATCACCGTGGGGGATTTATGCTGCTTCATATTCTTTATCTGATTGGGATTACGGCGGAAGCCATGACCGGCGCGCTGGCTGCCGGGCGCCGCCGTATGGATACGTTTGGCGTCATTATCATTGCCACCGCGACGGCCCTCGGAGGCGGTTCAGTGCGCGATATTCTGCTCGGCCACTATCCTCTGGGCTGGGTGCAGCACCCCGAGTACGTCATTATTGTCGCCATTGCTGCGGTCCTGACTACGATTGCCGCGCCGGTGATGCCGCATCTGCGCCGCCTGTTTCTGGTGCTTGATGCGCTCGGCCTGATCGTGTTCTCTATTATTGGCGCCCAGATCGCGCTGGATATGGGCCAGGGCCCGGTCATCGCCTCCATTGCCGCCGTCATCACCGGCGTTTTTGGCGGCGTGCTGCGCGATATGTTCTGCAAGCGTATCCCGCTGGTGTTCCAGAAAGAGCTTTACGCCGGAGTGTCATTCGCCGCCGCGATTTTATACATCGCGCTTCAGCATTACGTCAGCAACCACGATGTGGTGGTGATCTCCACCCTGCTGTTCGGCTTTACCGCCCGCATGCTGGCGCTGCGCTGGAAGCTGGGCCTGCCGGTATTTAACTACAACCATAGCGCACATTAATGCTTTCAGAATCCCGGAACGCGTTGCCCGCTTAGCCACTTCGCCAGTGCGGCAACATCCGGGTGATGTAAGAACGTCACCAGCTGCCGCGCTCTTTCCGCCCCGATCCCCGGCAGGCGCCGCCACTGCTCTTCGTTTCGCTCCTGCATCCGTCGCCAGTCATCCTCCTTCAGCCGGGCAAACGCCGTCTTCGGTATAGGGACTCCCATCGCCTGGATCCAGCGCAGAAAAGGCCGTTCGCGCGCAAGATTGAACTGGTGCCACAGCCTCTGCCCGCGCAGCGTCGAGACCCCCGGTATGGCTTGCAGCCGCTCCGGCGTAAACGCCAGCCATGAAAAGAGATGCTCCATGCTGCGCGCGTCATGCAGGGACCGCCATAGCGCTTCTCCCACGCCGTCAATATCGAGAACCGATCGGGATGAGAGCCAGACCAGCCGCGAAAGAAACTGTTCCGCACACTCGGGCGTGGCAAAATAGCAGGTTAAAGCATTGAAACGCGCCGCCGGTGGCTGGGGTTTATTACGCTGAGCCGTGCGCCAGACGACCGAATCGATGCGCGGTATCCCCTGCCCGGCAAGGCTGATTTGCAGCTGGTCGCCAATACCGATATCCAGATTGTACCAGCGGGATACCGAACCGACGCTCACTCGCTGCACGCGCTTATCGTCCAGCATCTGCGGTTCCAGATGCGCCACCACGGCTATTTTACCGCTGCGCCCGACGCTAAAGCTGATACGGCGAACCTCCATGACGCGCGAGGCGGGCGGGTATTTCCAGGCGATGACCCAATCGCCCTGACCCGGAACCCAGAAGCGCCCGGGAGATGCTTTTTCCCGCCGCACTACGACGCCATCGCTGACAAAAGGCAGCGGTGAAGTGAACCAGCGCTGGCGCCACTGTTCCACCTGCTGCGCATCCGCGACAGGGTGCGAAAAAAGCGCGCTGTAAATAAAGCCGCCCTGCCGCAGCAGCGCCAGCCGCTGTTTCATATCCTGCGGCCCATCGGGCCATGCCCAGATAAAGAGACCCAGCTGATTAAGATCCGCCGCAGCCTGCTGGCGCATCATCATGCCGGCAACTTTTGCCCGCGCGTTCATGCCGCCCATCTGCTTTTGCACGTGCCCCTCGCGGAGCAGGAACAGCTCACCCTGTAGAACGCTATTCGCCAGTACGCCGTCAGAGACTTTAGGCACGGAGGGGATCTGCAAGACCCTGGCCGTCCAGTCTTCCCCGGCCAGGCCATTACCCCGGCTTATCGCCTGGGTCAGACGCCCCTGCCGATACACGAGCGTGACCGCGACGCCATCAACTTTAGGCTGCACCCACAGGCCGGATTGACCGCGCATCCAGCGCGCCACGTCGGCTTGATTTGCCAGTTTACGCACGCCGGTGTGCGCCACCGGATGTCTGGCCTCCCCTTTTAGGGGAGGAGACGCGTCGTGAGCGGGAGCCTCGCCGGTGAAGCAGCGCCGCCAGTACGCCAGCCGCTCCGCAAGCTGGTCATAGACCTCATCGCTTACCGTACTGCTCCCCTGCTGCCAGTAGGCGTTTTTCCATTCCGTTATCTGCTGGCTGAGACGTTCAATCTCCCGATCGGCCCTGGCCTGCGGCCATGCGGGGCAGGCTGCCTGCCCGTCTCCCACCAGCATCCACAGCACCAGCGCCCAGACTCCATTTTGCATCGCGATGCCCTCCTGTTTTCTCGTCACCAATTGTGCCGCAGGCGTATTTTCGTCCGCGAGGAGGGATTTTTAACGCTGCGAGCAGGCATCCAGGTTTTCTGCGTTGTTTCTGCAACGCCCGGAGAAATCAGGGAAACGGCAAGCAAAATGAAAGAAAGAACGCAAAAAGTGTGACAGGGACTGCGTCACGCGGTGCCGCCGTGTATAATAGGCTCGTATGTAAGCTCTATTTCGACCACCACATACAAAAGACACTCATGGCTCAAGGCACGCTTTATATTGTTTCCGCCCCTAGCGGCGCGGGTAAATCCAGCCTGATTCAGGCTTTATTAAAAACCCAACCGCTGTACGACTCTCAGGTTTCTGTTTCGCATACCACGCGCGCTCCGCGCCCGGGTGAAGTGCACGGTGAACACTATTTCTTTGTGAATCACGACGAATTCAGGACGATGATTGGCAGAGACGCTTTTCTTGAACATGCAGAAGTCTTTGGCAACTATTACGGCACCTCGCGCGAAGCTATCGAGCAGGTACTGGCGACCGGCGTCGACGTCTTCCTCGATATCGACTGGCAGGGCGCGCAGCAAATCCGCAACAGAATGCCCGGCGCGCGCAGCATTTTTATCCTGCCGCCGTCAAAAGATGAGCTTGATCGTCGCCTGCGCGGCCGCGGTCAGGACAGCGAAGAGGTTATCGCAAAACGTATGGCGCAGGCAGTTGCAGAAATGAGCCATTACGCGGAGTATGATTACCTGATTGTGAATGATGATTTTGATACCGCGCTGAGCGATCTGAAAATTATTATTCGCGCCGAACGTCTGCGCATGAGCCGCCAAAAGCAGCGACATGGCGCTTTAATCACCAAACTGTTGGCAGACTGAACCCACATTCAGTATCATGCCCAGTCATTTCTTCACCTGTGGAGCATTTTAAGTATGGCACGCGTAACTGTTCAGGACGCTGTAGAGAAAATTGGTAACCGTTTTGACCTGGTACTGGTCGCCGCGCGTCGCGCTCGTCAGATGCAGGTAGGCGGAAAGGATCCGCTGGTACCGGAAGAAAACGATAAAACTACCGTTATCGCACTGCGCGAAATCGAAGAAGGTCTGATCAACAACAAGATCCTCGACGTTCGTGAGCGCCAGGAACAGCAAGAGCAGGAAGCCGCTGAATTACAAGCCGTTACCGCTATTGCTGAAGGTCGTCGTTAATCACACTGCGGGTCGCCCTTGTATCTGTTTGAAAGCCTGAATCAGCTGATTCAAAACTACCTGCCCGAAGAGCAAATTAAACGTCTTCGGCAGGCTTATCTCGTTGCACGTGACGCTCACGAGGGCCAGACACGTTCAAGCGGTGAACCCTATATCACGCACCCGGTAGCGGTAGCCTGTATCCTGGCCGAGATGAAACTCGACCATGAAACGCTGATGGCCGCTCTGCTGCACGACGTGATAGAAGATACCCCCGCCACCTACCAGGACATGGAGCAGCTTTTCGGTAAAAGCGTTGCTGAACTGGTAGAGGGGGTGTCAAAACTTGATAAGCTTAAGTTTCGCGACAAGAAAGAGGCCCAGGCTGAAAACTTTCGCAAAATGATTATGGCGATGGTGCAGGATATCCGCGTCATCCTTATCAAGCTCGCTGACCGCACCCATAATATGCGCACGCTGGGCTCATTGCGCCCGGACAAGCGCCGCCGCATCGCCCGCGAAACGCTGGAAATCTACAGCCCTCTGGCGCACCGTTTAGGTATCCATCACATCAAAACCGAGCTCGAAGAGCTGGGCTTTGAGGCGCTGTATCCTAACCGCTACCGCGTCATTAAAGAGGTGGTTAAAGCGGCGCGCGGCAACCGTAAGGAGATGATTCAAAAGATCCTCTCCGAAATCGAAGGGCGCCTGCAGGAAGCGGGAATTCCCTGTCGCGTTAGCGGTCGCGAAAAGCATTTGTACTCCATCTACTGCAAGATGGTGCTCAAAGAGCAGCGCTTTCACTCGATTATGGATATCTACGCTTTCCGCGTGATTGTCCATGATTCCGACACCTGCTACCGCGTGCTTGGCCAGATGCACAGCCTTTATAAGCCGCGCCCGGGTCGCGTCAAAGACTATATTGCCATTCCAAAGGCGAACGGCTATCAATCTTTGCACACCTCGATGATCGGCCCGCACGGCGTCCCGGTTGAGGTACAAATTCGTACCGAAGACATGGACCAGATGGCGGAAATGGGGGTGGCGGCGCACTGGGCTTATAAAGAGCACGGCGGCGAGAGCAGCACCACGGCGCAAATCCGCGCCCAGCGCTGGATGCAGAGCCTGCTGGAGCTCCAGCAGAGCGCCGGTAGTTCATTTGAATTTATTGAGAGCGTGAAATCCGATCTGTTCCCGGATGAAATTTACGTTTTCACCCCGGAAGGGCGCATTGTCGAACTGCCCGCCGGCGCGACGCCGGTGGATTTCGCCTACGCGGTGCATACCGACATCGGCCATGCCTGCGTCGGCGCCCGCGTCGACCGCCAGCCGTATCCGCTGTCGCAGTCGCTCTCCAGCGGCCAGACGGTGGAAATCATCACCGCGCCGGGCGCACGTCCGAACGCCGCATGGCTGAACTTTGTCGTCAGCTCGAAAGCGCGCGCCAAAATTCGCCAGCTGCTGAAAAATCTTAAGCGCGACGACTCCGTAAGCCTCGGGCGCCGCCTGCTCAATCACGCCCTCGGCGGTAGCCGCAAGCTGGCCGAGATCCCGCCCGAGAACATTCAGCGTGAACTTGAGCGCATGAAGCTGACCACGCTTGACGATCTGCTGGCCGAAATCGGCCTCGGCAACGCCATGAGCGTCGTGGTAGCAAAAAACCTGCAGCAGGGTGAAACCACCGCCGTGCCTGTACAGCCAGCGCCTGTCGGCCATAATCATCTGCCGATTAAAGGCGCGGATGGCGTGCTGATCACCTTCGCCAAATGCTGCCGTCCGATCCCCGGCGACCCGATTATCGCGCACGTCAGCCCGGGCAAAGGCCTGGTTATTCACCATGAGTCCTGTCGTAACATTCGCGGCTATCAGAAAGAGCCGGAGAAATTTATGGCGGTCGAGTGGGACAAAGAGACGGCGCAGGAATTTATCACCGAAATCAAGGTGGATATGTTCAACCATCAGGGTGCCCTGGCGAATCTTACCGCGGCGATCAACACCGCTTCTTCCAATATTCAAAGCCTGAATACGGAAGAGAAAGATGGCCGCGTTTACAGCGCCTTTATTCGCCTTACCGCGCGCGACCGCGTGCATCTGGCGAATATCATGCGCAAAATTCGCGTCATGCCGGATGTAATAAAAGTCACCCGTAACCGAAACTAGCTCTTCCACAAAATCATTCGAAATTGCGTCAAGGCGGCAAGCGAATGACAAATCTGCCGGGAGCAGATTTGAACGCTGCTTACAGCGGCCCCGTAAAGGGCAAGGCCCAGGAATGGGCCGCGTAATCCGCAGCGATTAAAGAGTCATTCGAAGGATGGAAGTATCATGAATTTACAGCGTTATGCGCGTATCTGCGAGATGCTCGCCAGGCGCCAGCCTGACCTGACAGTCTGCATGGAGCAGGTCCATAAGCCTCATAACGTCTCTGCGGTCATTCGTACCGCAGACGCCGTTGGCGTGCATGAAGTGCACGCCATCTGGCCCGGTAGCCGTATGCGTACCATGGCCTCCGCGGCCGCCGGCAGCAATAGCTGGGTGCAGGTCAAAACCCACCGTACTATTGGCGAGGCCGTCACCCATTTAAAAGGCCAGGGCATGCAGATCCTGGCGACCCATCTCTCTGATAACGCGGTCGATTTCCGTGAAATCGACTATACCCGTCCCACCTGTATCCTGATGGGGCAGGAGAAAACCGGCATTACGCAGGAAGCGTTAGACCTGGCGGACCAGGACATCATCATTCCGATGATTGGCATGGTGCAGTCGCTGAACGTTTCCGTCGCCTCAGCGCTTATCCTCTACGAAGCCCAGCGCCAGCGGCAGAACGCCGGCATGTACCGGCGCGAGAACAGTATGCTGCCGGAAGAAGACCAGCAGCGCCTGCTGTTTGAAGGCGGCTATCCGGTGCTGGCGAAGGTCGCTAAACGCAAGGGACTTCCCTACCCCCACGTCAACGAGCAGGGCGAAGTCGAAGCCGATGCCGCGTGGTGGGCCACCATGCAGGCGGCGAAGTAATCATGCAGGGCCGTCTGCTGGATGCGGTGCCGCTCAATTCCCTGACGGGCGTTGGCGCGGCCCAGAGCAGTAAGCTGGCAAAAATCGGCCTGCATACGGTACAGGATCTGCTTCTGCACCTGCCGCTACGCTACGAAGACCGCACCCATCTGTATCACATCGGCGAACTGCTGCCCGGCGTTTACGCCACCGTTGAAGGCGAAGTCCTCAACTGCAACATCACTTTCGGCGGCCGCCGGATGATGACCTGCCAGATAAGCGACGGCTCCGGCATCCTCACCATGCGCTTTTTTAACTTCAGCGCGGCGATGAAAAATAGCCTGGCAACCGGGCGCCGCGTGCTGGCCTACGGTGAGGCGAAGCGCGGTAAGCACGGGGCGGAGATGATCCATCCGGAATATCGGGTTCAGGGCGACATGAGTACCCCTGATTTACAGGAAACGCTGACCCCGGTATATCCCACCACTGAAGGCATCAAGCAGGCTACGCTGCGTAAGCTCACCGACCAGGCGCTGGAGCTGCTTGAAACCTGCGCGATCGCCGAGCTACTGCCGCCTGAGCTGGCGCAGGGGATGATGAGCCTGCCGGACGCCTTGCGCACGCTGCATCGCCCGCCGCCCACGTTACAGCTTAGCGAGCTGGAAAGCGGCAAACATCCGGCTCAGCGGCGCTTAATCCTGGAAGAGCTGCTGGCGCATAACCTCAGCATGCTGGCGCTGCGGGCAGGCGCCCAGCGCTACCACGCCCTCGCGCTCAGCGCTAACGACACGCTAAAAGATAAGCTGCTGGCCTCCCTCCCCTTTACGCCGACCGGCGCGCAGGCGCGCGTCACGGCTGAAATCGAACGCGATATGGCGCTGGACGTGCCGATGATGCGTCTGGTGCAGGGGGACGTGGGCTCCGGTAAAACCCTGGTCGCCGCGCTTGCCGCCCTGCGCGCCATCGCCCACGGCAAACAGGTAGCGCTGATGGCGCCGACCGAGCTGCTGGCTGAACAGCACGCCAATAACTTCCGCAGCTGGTTCGAACCGCTGGGCGTTGAGGTGGGCTGGCTGGCTGGCAAACAAAAAGGCAAAGCGCGCCTGGCGCAGCAGGAGGCTATCGCCAGCGGACAGGTACAGATGATTGTCGGCACCCACGCCATCTTTCAGGAGCAGGTCCAGTTTAACGGCCTCGCGTTGGTGATTATCGACGAGCAGCACCGTTTTGGCGTCCATCAGCGGCTGGCGCTGTGGGAGAAAGGGCAACAGCAGGGATTTCACCCGCACCAGCTGATTATGACCGCCACGCCGATTCCGCGCACCCTGGCGATGACTGCGTATGCCGACCTCGACACCTCGGTCATCGATGAACTGCCGCCGGGCCGAACGCCGGTTACGACGGTGGCCATTCCGGATACGCGACGCAGCGATATTATTGACCGCGTACGTCACGCCTGCACTCACGAAGGTCGCCAGGCCTACTGGGTTTGTACGCTGATTGAAGAGTCGGATCTGCTGGAAGCTCAGGCGGCGGAAGCCACCTGGGAAGAGCTGAAGCTCGCGCTGCCGGAGCTGAATATCGGCCTGGTGCACGGGCGTATGAAATCCGCCGAGAAGCAGGCGGTAATGAGCGCGTTCAAGCAGGGCGAGCTGCATCTGCTGGTCGCCACCACGGTGATTGAAGTCGGCGTGGACGTGCCCAACTCCAGCCTGATGATCATCGAAAACCCGGAGCGTCTGGGGCTGGCGCAGCTGCACCAGCTCCGAGGGCGCGTCGGGCGCGGTGCGGTAGCCTCCCACTGCGTGCTGCTCTATAAATCGCCGCTGTCAAAAACCGCCCAGAAGCGCCTGCAGGTTCTGCGCGATAGCAATGACGGTTTCGTCATCGCCCAAAAAGACCTTGAAATTCGCGGCCCCGGCGAGCTGCTCGGCACCCGTCAGACCGGCAACGCTGAATTTAAAGTCGCGGACTTATTGCGCGATCAGGCTATGATCCCGGAAGTTCAGCGCATCGCCCGCCATATTCACGAACGCTATCCCCAGCAGGCACAGGCGCTGATAGAGCGCTGGATGCCGGAAACCGAACGCTATTCCAACGCGTAGCGCGAACGTCATCTCGCCACGCTGCGCATAATTTTTATTCAGATGAGTGGATTATGAAACGAGAACTGGCCATCGAATTTTCGCGCGTCACCGAAGCCGCCGCGCTGGCAGGCTACAAATGGTTAGGCCGCGGTGATAAAAATACCGCCGACGGCGCCGCCGTCAACGCCATGCGCATTATGCTCAACCTGATCAACATCGACGGCACTATCGTGATTGGCGAAGGCGAAATCGACGAAGCGCCGATGCTGTACATTGGCGAGCGCGTCGGTACCGGCCACGGCGATGCGGTAGATATCGCCGTCGATCCCATTGAAGGCACCCGCATGACGGCGATGGGCCAGGCGAACGCGCTGGCGGTCATGGCGGTAGGCGATAAGGGCTGTTTCCTGAATGCGCCAGATATGTACATGGAAAAGCTGATTGTCGGCCCGGGAGCGAAGGGCACCATCGATCTGAACCTGCCGCTGGCGGAGAACCTGCATAACATCGCCCGCGTGCTGAATAAGCCGCTGAGTGAATTAACGGTCACCATCTTAGCCAAGCCGCGCCATGACGACGTCATTGTTGAGCTGCAAAAGCTGGGCGTGCGCGTGTTCGCCATCCCCGACGGCGACGTTGCCGCCTCTATTCTGACCTGCATGCCGGACAGCGAAGTTGACGTCATGTACGGTATCGGCGGCGCGCCGGAAGGCGTCGTTTCCGCTGCGGTGATCCGCGCGCTGGACGGCGATATGAACGGCCGTCTGCTGGCGCGTCACCACGTGAAGGGCGACAGCGAAGAGAACCGCCGCATCGGCGAAAACGAGCTGGCACGCTGTCAGGCGATGGGCATTGAAGCAGGCAAAGTGCTGCGCCTGGACGATATGGCGCGCAGCGACAACGTGGTTTTCTCGGCAACCGGCATCACCAAGGGCGATCTGCTGGACGGTATCACCCGTAAAGGCAATATGGCCACCACCGAAACCCTGCTGATCCGCGGTAAATCCCGCACCATCCGCCGTATTCAATCGATTCATTATCTCGATCGCAAAGACCCGGATATTCAGCTGCACATCCTGTAAAAACATTTGATCAATAGAGCTTTCCAGCCTTTTCGGGCTGGAAATCTGCTCTCGTCGCGGTGAAGATACGTTAACAGGATTGAGAGGAGAGTCGCTATGGCAAACTGGGTTACGGGCAAAGTGGTAAAAGTACAGAACTGGACTGATGCACTGTTTAGCCTCACCGTTCACGCGCCGGTTGCGCCCTTCACCGCTGGGCAGTTTGCCAAACTGGGGCTGGACGTAGACGGAGAACGCGTGCAGCGCGCCTATTCCTACGTCAACGCCCCCAGCAACCCCGATCTTGAGTTCTATCTGGTGACGGTTCCGGAGGGCAAGCTCAGCCCGCGGCTGGCGGCTCTGAAGCCGGGCGATGAAGTCCAGGTGGTCAGCGAAGCCGCCGGTTTCTTCGTGCTGGAAGAGGTGCCGGATTGCGACACCCTATGGATGCTCGCCACCGGCACGGCGATTGGCCCGTACCTGTCAATTCTGGAAGAAGGGAAGGACCTGGATCGCTTTAAAAACCTGGTACTGGTGCACGCCGCGCGCTATGCCGCCGACCTCAGCTATCTGCCGCAGATGCAGGCGCTGGAAGCGCGCTATGCGGGCAAACTGCGCATCCAGTCGGTCGTGAGCCGGGAAACCGCGCCGGGCATGCTCACGGGACGTATCCCGTTCCTGATTGAAACCGGCGCGCTGGAAGAGGCCGTCGGCCTGCCGATGAACGCCGAGAGCAGCCACGTCATGCTGTGCGGTAACCCGCAGATGGTGCGCGACACCCAGCAGCTGCTGAAAGAGACCCGGCAGATGAGCAAGCACCTGCGTCGCCGGCCGGGTCATATGACCGCCGAACACTACTGGTAATCAGGATTCCGCTTTCCAGCGCACGTCCAGCGTCTCTTTACCAAACTTATTCGCGCCCTGGGTACCGACAAACGCGCCCAGGTCGATCAGCATCATGACGATAATCAACGTCGGTATAAACCGCCCGACGCCCCACTGCCAGACCCCAGGCAGCATCGACCAGTTGCCCGCCAGCAGCATCCACGCCAGAATCATCAGCAGCGCCCAGAGCCCGGATTTACCCCGATCGTGCAGGCGTTTAATGGTCACCGCCGCCGTCGGCCACAGCAGGCACACCAGAATAAAAGCCGCCGTCTGTAAATTGAGAAGGTTACTACCGGCCAGCGTGAACAGCGCGCTCATGGTCATTATCCAGATAGCGATCCAGATCCAGAAGTCGCGACGTCCAATCCGCCCTTTAATTGAGAATAGCCACTGCTGTAGGGTCATGTTTTATTCCTTATCATCATCACCGACGTAGTTTACCCTGAAGGCGTGACTTTTTGACAAGCGTGACGGTTCTCGTTTTAATCGTCAGCAGATAAAAAAAGGGAAGATGGGCATGAAGAAGTGGGCAACCTTATGTTTAATTGGGCTGGCGGCATTATCCGTCGGCCAAAAAGCGTTGTCCGCCGAGTCAGACGCCAGCGCTACGGCGCCCTATCTTCTCTCCGGCGCGCCGGCCTTTGATATTTCCATCAGCGAGTTTCGGGAAAAATTCAACAACGATAACCCGAAGCTATCGCTCAATGAATTTCGCGCCGTCGCCGCCAGCAAAGACCAGGCAAACCTGACCCGCGCCGCCACGAAGATCAATGAGAACCTTTACGCGTCGACCGCGCTTGAACGCGGCACGCTCAAAATTAAATCGATGCAGATCACCTGGCTACCGATTCAGGGGCCGCAGCAGAAAGCGGCGAAAGCGAGAGCCCAGGAGTATATGAGCGCCGTGATGCGCGCGTTCGTACCCACGCTCAGCCTGACGCAAAGCCAGCAGAAGCTGCAGAAACTGCTGACCGCCGGAAAAGGCAAACGTTACTTCTCCGAAACGGAAGGTGCTGTGCGCTATGTAGTGGCGGACAACGGCGAAAAGGGGCTGACCTTCGCTGTTGAACCGATTAAGCTGGCGCTATCTGAAACGCTGGAAAACAACAATAAATGACAAAAAGCAAAGCCTTTCCAGTGATGAATCTCTATACTGTTTCACAGACCATGCTGCCCGCGGGGGCGGCTATATTCCTTAATTCGCTTTAAAGCGTGGAGAATAAAAATGCGACATCCTTTAGTGATGGGTAACTGGAAACTGAACGGCAGCCGCCACATGGTAAACGAACTGGTCGCGAACCTGCGTACCGAACTGGCTGGCGTAACCGGCTGTGCAGTTGCCATTGCTCCGCCTGAGATGTACATCGACCTGGCTAAACAAGCCGCTGCGGGCAGCCACATTCACCTGGGCGCGCAAAACGTTGACCTGAACCTGTCCGGCGCGTTCACTGGCGAAACCTCTGCCGAAATGCTGAAAGACATCGGCGCTGAATACATCATCATCGGCCACTCCGAGCGCCGTACCTACCACAAAGAGTCCGACGAGTTTATCGCCAGGAAATTCGCGGTACTGAAAGAGCAGGGTCTGATCCCGGTTCTGTGCATCGGTGAAACCGAAGCGGAAAACGAAGCGGGCAAAACGGAAGAAGTGTGCGCGCGTCAGATCGACGCCGTTCTGAAAACCCAGGGCGCGGCGGCGTTCGAAGGCGCGGTTATCGCTTATGAACCCGTATGGGCGATCGGTACCGGCAAATCCGCTACCCCGGCTCAGGCTCAGGCTGTACACAAATTCATTCGCGACCACATCGCTAAAGCCGATGCGAAAGTGGCTGAACAAGTGATCATCCAGTACGGCGGTTCCGTTAACGCGGGCAACGCAGCAGAGCTGTTCACCCAGCCGGACATCGACGGCGCGCTGGTTGGCGGCGCATCCCTGAAAGCTGACGCTTTCGCGGTGATCGTTAAAGCAGCAGAAGCCGCGAAAAAAGCGTAATTCGCTTTAAGGCCTTTCCCCGGTCGCGCTTTGCAACCGGGGTTATCGCCCGGTTGCCCGGCCAGGTTCCGGAAAAATCCCCGAGCGGTGCAGCCTACAGTTTCCCCAACGCCTGATACCACAGGTAGTCCAGCGGCAGCAGAATCAAATAGCTTACCGCCGCCAGCGCGATACACAGCAGCATTCCCGCCCGCGCAGGCACTTTCCCTAGCCCCATCGCCACGACAATCGGTGACGCCTGATACGGCAGCAGCGGCGTGGAGTACCCCAGCACCTGAATCATAATCACGCTCAGCAGCGGGAAGCCGGTCGCATCGGAGAAGCTCTGCGCGAAGGTGGTATACAGCGCCGGTACGCCGTTAGCGGTCATGATAAAGTTCAGCGCGCTGGTAATGCCGGTCAACGCGAGAAAGCTGGTAAACGGGCTCTCTTTATCCAGCGGCATAATCTGCAGCAGGGCATTCCCCACCACGCCGCCGATACCGGTTTGCGTCACGGTGATAGCCAGCCCCAAAATCCCGGCGACGTAAATACAGGTGCGGATATTCACGCCGCTGGAAAACTCCTCGCCGCTGATAAAACCGACCCGCGGCAGCAGCGTTATCACCGCCGCCGCCAGCCCCGTCCAGGCCGGCCCCACGCCGTGCCAGCTCTCCGTCACCCAGAGCGTCAGCACTACCACCAGCAGCCACGCCAGGCGCTTCTCATCGCGGCTCATCGGCGGCAGCGGCGTCATGTCGCGCGGCGGGTACGGTTTTCCGGGAAACAGCCAGCATATCAGGGCGATCAGCACAGCCCCTTTGAGCCAGCCGAGCACAGGCGTATGCAGCAGTAAATAGGGAAGATAATTCAAATGGATACCATACGATCCCTCCGCCGCGCCGCTCATCACCAGATTCGGGACGTTGGCGGGCAGGATGGTGGCAGACAGCTGGAAGGTCCCGAACCCCACTGCCAGTGCCAGGCCAAACCACGGGCGCGTCCCCTCTTCAATGCCGGCACGCCTGGCCATTGCCGCCACAATCGGCATCAGCAGCGCGATACGCCCCATATTGGACGGCATCACAAACGCCAGCGCATAGCTGAGCAGCACCACGCTGCCGACCATCAGCGGCCAGGAGTCGGTCAGCCGCGACGAGAGCGACCGGGCCGCCCTGTCCGCCAGCCCGGTTTTGCGTATCGCGATCCCCAGCACAAATCCGCTGAACACCAGCCAGAACGCCGATGAGGCAAAGCCGCCGAAAATGACCTCCGGCGGCGCGATTTTGGCGATCATCGCCGCGGCAAAAAACAGCAGCGCGGTCATAAACTCCGGCAGTAGCGAAGTCGCCCAGAGGAGAATAGTGATGCCGACGATGATAGAAGGAAGGAACAGAGGGTGGGACAACCAGAGCGACATACCTGTCTCCTGTCGATTTTTTCAGCAAGAATACGACGGACGATAAGACAGGTAAACGCCAGATATGGTGGGGCTATTGCAGGATTGCGCAGCTGTGATCCTGAATCTCTTCCGCCGATGCGCGATTAAGCGTTAGCAGGTTACGCTCGGTGGCCAGCAGCACCAGCGAGCCATCGCTCTGCTTTGCCATCGCCAGCGCAAAACGGCCCATATGTTCACGCGCTTCCGGCACCTCTTCGGCCAGCATCAGGAACGGGCTGCGCTGCGCCAGCTCCGTTTCGGTGACCCGACGCGCCAGATATTCGTGGCCCAGTAGTCCACCGGGCAGCGGCAACCAGCGGCTGCTGATAGCGGGTGCGTCCTTGTCCAGCTGGGTACGGACATCGGGACGCAGGCAGGAGATATGGATATGGAAATGATTTTGCGTGCGTCCGCTGCGCGAGTTGATGGTCAAGGAGACCGCGTCATCCGATACGGCGGAACCACGATGCTGGCTCATGATTTCGCGCCCCTGCCAGGCCTGCCAGAAGAAGTTCGGCGTCAGGGGATTAAGCAGCAGCGGACTTTCGGTGCCGTTAATACGGTAAGTCGGCATCAGCAGATACTGCAGCGGGCCATTGCGGTCTTTAAACAGCACATAGCCGCCCTTGAGGTTCACTTCCGCACAGGGCGCGGGATTCTGGTGCTGCTGTTGATTGGGGACGCACTGTTGCAGAACAATTTTGCGCAACGCATCAGGGTTGCCGGAATGAAGCCAGTAGTAGCCGCCGGCTATCGCCGCCACAACGACCACCAGCAGCGCTAATAAAAGGTATCGTACTCTTCGCATTATTTTTTCCTGTCTCAGCCAGAAACGGAAGAGTAACGCAGTTTGATGACCAAATGAAAACAGGAAGAGGTTCGGTGTGTTTTCCCGGAGGCGGCGCTACCAGACTTCTCAGCCCCGGGTCGCGGCTTACGCCTGTCCGGGCGACAAGAGTTGTATCCCCGCTAAGCGCAGCGCAAGCGGGGATAAGGAGAGGCTATTTAACGCTGGTTTATCTGGTCGAAGGTGCCGCCGTTGGAAAAGTGCTCTTTCTGCGCTTTCGTCCAGCCGCCAAACACGTCATCGATGGTGAACAGCTTCAGTTTCGGGAACTCATTCGCGTATTTTTTCGCTATCTCAGGATCGCGCGGACGATAGAAGTTCTTCGCCGCAATCTCCTGGCCTTCCGGCGAGTAGAGGTACTTCAGATACGCTTCCGCCACCTGGCGAGTGCCCTTCTTGTCGACCACTTTATCCACCACGGAAACCGTCGGCTCGGCGAGAATCGATTCGCTCGGGGTCACGATCTCAAATTTGTCTTTACCCAGTTCGTTGGTCGCCAGCAGGGCTTCGTTTTCCCAGGCAATCAGCACATCGCCGATCCCACGTTCCACGAAGGTGTTGGTCGCGCCACGGGCGCCGGAATCCAGTACTTCGACGTTCTTAAACAGCGCTTTTACGAACTCTTGCGCCTTCGCCTGATCGCCATTGTTCTGGTGCAGGGCATAGCCCCATGCCGCCAGATAGTTCCAGCGCGCGCCGCCGGAGCTTTTCGGGTTCGGGGTAATCACCGACACGCCCGGTTTAATCAGGTCGTTCCAGTCGTGAATCTGCTTCGGGTTGCCTTTGCGTACGAGGAACACGATGGTTGAGGTATAAGGCGCGGAGTTATCCGGCAGACGCTTCAGCCAGTTTTTGTCGATTCGGCCACGCTCGGCAATCGCATCGACGTCATAGGCCAGCGCAAGGGTCACCACGTCGGCTTCAATGCCGTTGATCACCGAGGTCGCCTGTTTGCCGGAGCCGCCGTGGGACTGACGAATCACCACGTTGTCGCCGGTTTCTTGTTTCCAGTGCGCGCTAAAGGCTTTGTTGTACTGTTCGTACAGCTCGCGCGTTGGATCGTAAGAAACGTTTAATAGTTGAATGTCTTTTGCCAGAACGCTGGCGGATGCCAGCAACAGAGTTAACCCCACGCCCCACTTATTCATCGCACCGCTCTCTTTATGTAGTGTTGTGATGGATTAAGCGTGCCAGAAAGCGGACTGATGATTAAAGAATAAAAAAAGATTGGCTATAACTTGTGAGTATATAGAGCGGGGGAGAGTTTGCCCCCTCCCGAACGGGAGGGGGCGGGAAGCATCAGACTTCTTCCATGCGGCCCAGCAGCGCCTGCAGACGATCCTGCCAGCCCTGCTGCTGTTCTTTCAGCTGACCGTTTTCACGCTCAAGCTCTTCACGGCTGTGCTGCGCGCTCTGTACTTCCTGCGCCAGCGTGTTGTTCTTCTCTTTCAGCTCTTCGATTTCCATCTGTAACAGAGTGATGGTATCAATCGCCTGCTGAACTTTAGATTCTAATTTCTCAAACACTTCTAATGACATCGTCATACCTCTCCTGAACTTGCAAGGCGTTGATAGAAACCGTCCGTTTCGTATACGCGTTGACGCCTTAACGAAAATTAGCGCACTACAGTGGTGATGTAGTCGATTGTATGAAGCCCCGCCTCCCCTGTCCAGCGACAACCCGCGTAGATTGCGGTTTGCAACACTTTTCAGCCTTTACCTGGTCCGTTCGCCGCTTTTACCCGGTACTTTTTCGTAATTGTTAATCAACACGTAAAAAAATGTGCGGTGAAACGCTCCCGCAAAAGGCCGAACACGCGTTTATGGCGCGAAAACGCTCATTTTCTTGACGTGGTACACACATTTGAATTTCGATATTTCTCGTTTTTGTTCGTTAACGATAAATTAACACTATGCCTACATGGCAGCGTGGTCGCCTGCGACCTTCACACATACAATAATCATCACTACGCTTCAGGATTCGATTATGAGCCAAACATCAACACTAAAAGGCCAGTGCATCGCAGAGTTCCTCGGTACCGGGTTGTTGATCTTTTTCGGCGTTGGGTGCGTCGCTGCGCTTAAGGTCGCGGGAGCCAGCTTCGGTCAGTGGGAAATCAGCATCATCTGGGGTCTGGGCGTCGCCATGGCGATTTACCTGACCGCAGGGGTTTCCGGTGCGCACCTTAACCCGGCGGTCACCATCGCGCTGTGGCTGTTCGCCTGCTTTGACGGTCGTAAAGTTGTTCCATTTATCGTTGCGCAATTCGCTGGCGCCTTTTGCGCTGCGGCTTTAGTTTACGGGCTTTATTACAATCTTTTCTTCGATTTCGAACATACCCACAATATGGTGCGCGGTAGCGTCGAAAGTCTCGAGCTGGCAGGCATTTTCTCCACCTATCCGAATCCGCATATCAATTTTGTGCAGGCCTTCGCGGTAGAAATGGTGATTACCGCTATCCTGATGGGCGTCATTCTGGCGCTGACCGACGATGGTAACGGCGTGCCGCGTGGCCCGCTGGCGCCGCTGCTGATTGGTCTGCTGATCGCCGTCATCGGCGCATCCATGGGCCCGCTGACCGGCTTCGCCATGAACCCGGCGCGTGATATCGGACCGAAAGCCTTCGCCTGGCTGGCAGGCTGGGGCAACGTCGCCTTCACCGGCGGCAAAGATATTCCTTATTTCCTGGTGCCGCTGTGTGCGCCAATCGTCGGTGCTGCGCTGGGCGCATTCTGCTACCGCAAGCTGATTGGCCGCCACCTGCCTTGCGACACCTGCGTCGTCGAAGAGAAAGAAGCCGCATCCCCCTCTACGACGCAACACAAAGCTTCGCTGTAATCTGACTACGGGACTCATACTATGACCGACAAAAAATATATCGTAGCGCTCGACCAGGGCACCACCAGCTCCCGCGCCGTGGTAATGGATCACGATGCCAATATCGTCAGCGTTTCTCAGCGAGAATTCGAACAAATTTATCCGCGTCCAGGCTGGGTTGAACACGACCCGATGGAGATCTGGGCATCGCAAAGCTCTACGCTGGTCGAAGTGCTGGCAAAAGCCGATATCAGCTCCGATGAAATCGCGGCGATCGGCATCACCAACCAGCGTGAAACCGCCATCGTGTGGGAGCGCGAAACCGGGAAGCCGATTTATAACGCCATCGTCTGGCAGTGCCGCCGTACCGCCGAGATCTGCGAACAGCTCAAGCGCGACGGCATGGAAGAGTACATCCGCAAGGCCACCGGCCTGGTGGTTGACCCCTACTTCTCCGGCACCAAAGTGAAGTGGATCCTCGACCACGTCGAAGGCGCGCGCGAACGCGCTAAACGCGGCGAGCTGCTGTTCGGTACCGTAGACACCTGGCTTATCTGGAAAATGACCCAGGGACGCGTTCACGTAACCGACTACACTAACGCCTCGCGTACCATGCTGTTTAATATCCACGAGCTGGACTGGGACGACAAAATGCTCGACGCGCTGGATATCCCGCGCGCCATGCTGCCGGAAGTGCGCAAATCTTCCGAAGTGTACGGCCAGACCAACATCGGCGGTAAGGGCGGGACGCGTATTCCGATCGCCGGCATCGCGGGCGACCAGCAGGCGGCGCTGTTCGGCCAGCTGTGCGTGAAAGAGGGGATGGCGAAAAACACCTACGGTACCGGCTGCTTTATGCTGATGAATACCGGCGAGAAAGCGGTGACGTCAACGCACGGCCTGCTGACGACTATCGCCTGCGGCCCGCGCGGTGAGGTGAACTATGCGCTGGAAGGCGCGGTGTTTATGGCTGGCGCCTCTATTCAGTGGCTGCGCGATGAGATGAAGCTGATTAGCGACGCGTTCGATTCCGAATATTTCGCCACCAAAGTGAAGGATACCAATGGCGTGTACGTGGTTCCGGCTTTTACCGGACTCGGCGCCCCGTACTGGGACCCGTATGCCCGCGGCGCGATCTTCGGCCTGACCCGCGGCGTGAACTCCAACCATATTATTCGCGCCACCCTGGAGTCGATTGCCTATCAGACCCGCGACGTGCTGGAAGCGATGCAGGCTGACTCCGGGATCCGTCTCCACGCCCTGCGCGTTGACGGCGGCGCGGTCGCCAACAACTTCCTGATGCAGTTCCAGTCCGATATTCTCGGCACCCGCGTGGAACGCCCGGAAGTCCGCGAAGTCACCGCGCTGGGCGCAGCCTATCTGGCCGGTCTGGCGGTCGGTTTCTGGCAAAACCTGGATGAATTGCAGGAGAAAGCGGTCATCGAACGCGAGTTCCGTCCGGGGATTGAAACCACCGAGCGTAACTATCGCTACAGCGGCTGGAAGAAAGCGGTAAAACGCGCGCTGGCGTGGGAAGAGCACGACGAAGCGTAAGATGGGGGAAGTATTCCCGGCTGGCGGCGTAAACGCCTTAGCCGGGCTACACAGCCCGCAGACCGCACACCCCCGTAGCCCGGCTAAGCGCGGCGCGAGCCGGGGAGAAACCGCGTCGATATATA